>CAILWD010000217.1 GCA_903837815.1 uncultured Chloroflexota bacterium
ATTTAGATAGAGGTCAAAAATGGAAGAATTATTGAAGGAATTATTGCAAGCGGAACAGGATCTTCAGTTCGCATACTTCAATGAGACGAGCGCTTGGCAACTGGGAACCCAGATGGTGGAACGTGCCATGCGCGAAAACCTCCCCGTCACCATCGACATCACGCGTGGACAGCAGCAACTCTTCCACGCCAGCATGCCAGGCACCGCTGCGGACAATGACGAGTGGGTCAAGCGCAAGGTGCGGCTGGTGAATCGTTTCGGTCACAGTTCGTTTTACATGGGGCAATTACTCAAGCACAAAGGCAAAACAATCGAACAGTCTTACCTCATTTCTGAAAGTGAATTTGCCGCTCATGGCGGCTGCTTCCCCATTATCGTAAAAGGGACAGGCATGGTTGGGACGATCACCGTCTCTGGCTTACCGCAGGAAGAAGACCACAAACTGGTAGTTGAATCAATACGCGCATTTTTAGCCAAGGAGCAATGACATGAGTTTGAATCCAGTAATTGACATGTTGGGACGCAGACTGCGGCTCGCCGTCATCGGCGGCGGGACGGGGTCGTTCATCGGTGCCATGCATCGCCAGTCGGCGCGGCGCGATGACCGCTATCAGATTGTGACAGGCATCTTTTCGTCTGACCAAGCCAAATCAAAGAAAGATGCGAGTGAACTCGGTTTCGAGTCAGACCGCATCTATTCCAGCGTCAAAGAACTCTATGAAAAAGAATCATCCAGAAAAGATGGAATCGACGCGGTTGCCATCATGACGCCGAACGACAGCCATTTTGATTATTCGATGTGGGCGCTGGAGCGCGGCATCGATGTGATCTGCGACAAGCCCATGACCAACACGCTCGCCGAAGCCGAAGCCTTGCACAAGAAAGTGCAACAGACGGGTTTGGTCTTTTGCCTCACGCACAATTACACGGGCTACCCGATGGTGCGGCAGGCGAAGGCGATGGTGGAAGCGGGTGAACTCGGCACGATTCGACTCGTGCAGGTTGAGTATGTGCAAGGTGGCAAGGCGGACGAGACAAAAACTTTTTCGCCTGACAACTGGAAGTTCGACCCCGTGCGCGGCGGACCGTCGCGCGTGATGGGCGACATCGGCACACACGCGCACAACCTGACGAGATTCATCACAGGCTTGGAAGTTGACGAAGTGGCGGCGGAGATCGGCGCCATTGTACCGGGGCGCATCATCCATGACTTTGGCGGGGCAATGCTCCGATTCAATAACGGCGCTCGCGGCAGTTTCTGGGTGACGCAAGCCGCGGCTGGCGTTGAGAACTGTCTGCGCATTCGTGTGAGCGGAACGAAAGGCTCGCTCGAATGGATGCAGGAATTCCCACAGGCTTTGACATTCAAACCATTGAATGCACCTTCGCAAAACCGCACTCCAAACGGACCGGGCACATTGCCGCTCTCTGCGCGTTGCACTCGTTTGGTCGCGGGACATCCTGAAGGTTTCCCTGATGGCTTTGCAAATATTTATTCCGACGCTGCCGAAGCGATCGCGGCGCGCCGCGCTGGAAAACAGGTTGACCCGCTCGCGTTGTATTTCCCCAACTCCTTCGATGGTTTGATGGGCGTGCGCTTTGTGGATAGCGTCATCGCATCCAGCGAAGCGAATGGACAATGGACGAAATGCTAAAAATCTCCCTCATCCCCAACCCTTCCCCCGAAGGGGAAGGGAGTCCCCTCTCCCTGCGGGAGAGGGCTAGGGTGAGGGCGCGAAAGGATGCGCAATGAGTAATATCATCCTCGTCACTGGCGCAACAGGTAAGGTAGGAAAAACATTCATCAATCGCCTATTGAATGATTCGCGTTTCAACTCCTTCACCGTTCGCGCCTTGTGCCACAACCGCGAACTCCCCCCTCATCCCCGCATTCAAAACATTCA
>CAILWD010000218.1 GCA_903837815.1 uncultured Chloroflexota bacterium
ATTTCTTAATCTCAATTTTTGAACCACTGAGACGCTAAGACACAGAGGAACACCATTGAAAACTCCGTGACTCCGTGTCTCAGTGGTTAGGTGTTGAATTTCCCAAGTTTGAGGCGATACGATGACCCATCAATATCTTTTGGCGCATGACCTCGGCACAACTGGAAACAAAGCCACGCTCTTCGATGTCACCGAAAGCGCGGTCAAGGCATCCACGTTTCAAGGCTACCCCACCGACTATTCCCAGCCCGGACAAGCGGAGCAGGATCCTGCCGACTGGCAAGCCGCCATCTGGCAATGCACCCGCCGCCTCATCGACCAGTCGGGCATCGACCCCGCCCACATCGCCGCCGTCAGTTTCAGCGGACACATGCAGGGAGCCTTGCTGGTGGATCGACAAGGCAAGCCGCTCGGAAAGTGCATCATCTGGGCAGACCAACGCGCCACCGCCCAAGCCGACTTCATTGCCTCAGCCTGCGGCTCCGAAAATTTATATCGCCGCACGGGACAGCGCATCAGCCCCACCTATACCGCTCCCAAAGTGATGTGGATCAAGGAGCATTATCCCGAACTTTACAAACAGGCACACAAGATTTTGCAACCCAAGGATTATGCCGCCTTCCTGCTGAGCGGCGTTTTCGCCACCGACCATTCCGACGCCTCGTCCACGCTTTTCTTCGACTTGACAGAACGCCGCTGGATGTCCGACGTGATTCAAGCGATGGGCTTGGACATCACGCTCCTGCCTGAAGCATACCCATCCACAACGGTCATCGGGCATGTGACGAAGGAAGCGGCTGCCGCCAGCGGACTGGTGACTGGAACCCCAGTCGTATCGGCGGCGGGGATGGGGCTTGTGCGACGGTCGGGGCTGGTTCCGTCCGAGAGGGCGAGGCATACGCTTATATCGGCTCGTCGTCCTGGATTGCGGTTACAAGCCGTCAGCCGATTCTCGACCCGCAGCAGCGCACCTTCACCCTTGCCCATCTCATGCCCGATTACTGCTTCTCGCTCGGAACCATGCAAGCGGCGGGCGGAGCCTACAACTGGCTGCAGCGTCTTCTGCACGGAGATGAATCCACCGAGATATTGAAAGCGATGGACGCCCAAGCCGCAAGCGTCCCTGTCGGCGCAGGCGGACTTTTGTTCCTGCCCTATCTGATGGGCGAACGCAGCCCGTACTGGAATCCGCTGGCTCGTGGCGCCTTCGTCGGTTTGACCATGCCGCAGGGTCAGCCCGAATTCGCCCGCGCTGTCCTCGAGGGAGTCTCCTTCAACCTGCGCCTGATTTTGGACGCCCTTCGCGTTCAGGATATTCAAATCGCCAAACTGCTGCTCATCGGCGGCGGAGCGAAAAGCCCGCTCTGGCGCCAGATTCTGGCGGACGTGCTTGGTCTGCCAATCCACCTCCCCGCCCTGACGACGGAAGCCACCGCCCTCGGCGCGTTGGTCGCTGGCGGTGTGGGCGTGGGCTTGTTCCCAGATTTCAGCGTCATCGACCGCCTCATCGCCATCCGCGAAGCCGAACGCCCGCAG
>CAILWD010000219.1 GCA_903837815.1 uncultured Chloroflexota bacterium
ATTTCTTAATCTCAATTTTTGAACCACTGAGACGCTAAGACACAGAGGAACACCATTGAAAACTCCGTGACTCCGTGTCTCAGTGGTTAGGTGTTGAATTTCCCAAGTTTGAGGCGATACGATGACCCATCAATATCTTTTAGCGCATGACCTCGGCACAACTGGAAACAAAGCCACGCTCTTCGATGTCACTGAAAGCGCGGTCAAGGCATCCACGTTTCAAGGCTACCCCACCGACTATTCCCAGCCCGGGCAGGCGGAGCAAGACCCCGCCGACTGGCAAGCCGCCATCTGGCAATGCACCCGCCGCCTCATCAACCAGTCAGGCATCGACCCTGCCCACATCGCCGCCGTCAGTTTCAGCGGACACATGCAAGGCGCCTTGCTGGTGGACAAAGCAGGCAAGCCGCTCGGCAAGTGCATCATCTGGGCAGACCAACGCGCTACCGCGCAAGCTGATTTCATCGCCTCAGCCTGCGGCTCCGATAATTTATATCGCCGCACGGGACAGCGCATCAGCCCCACCTACACCGCCCCCAAGGTGATGTGGATCAAAGATCATTATCCCGAAGTCTACGCACAAGCACACAAAATTTTACAGCCGAAAGATTATGCCGCCTTTCTGTTGAGCAGCGTTTTCGCCACCGACCATTCCGACGCCTCGTCCACGCTGTTCTTTGATTTGACGGAGCGCCGCTGGATGCCAGACGTGATTCAGGCGATGGGCTTGGACATCGCGCTCCTGCCCGAAGCGCACCCATCCACAACGGTCATCGGGCATGTGACGAAGGAAGCGGCTGCCGCCAGTGGATTGGTAGCTGGCACCCCAGTCGTCATCGGTGGTGGGGATGGGGCTTGCGCCACGGTCGGAGCGGGTTCTGTCCGAGAGGGCGAGGCATACGCTTATATCGGTTCGTCGTCCTGGATCGCGGTCACAAGCCGTCAGCCGATTCTCGACCCGAAGCAGCGCACCTTCACCCTCGCCCATCTCATGCCCGATTATTGTTTCTCGCTCGGAACCATGCAGGCTGCAGGCGGAGCTTACAACTGGTTACAGCGTCTCCTGCACGAAAATGAATCCACCGAAACATTGAAGGCAATGGACACCCAAGCCTCAAGCGTGCCGGCAGGCGCGGGCGGACTTTTGTTCCTGCCCTACCTGATGGGCGAACGCAGTCCGTATTGGAATCCGCTTGCCCGTGGCGCGTTCGTCGGTTTGACCATGCCGCAGGGTCAGCCCGAATTTGCCCGCGCCGTCCTCGAAGGAGTCTCCTTCAACCTGCGCCTGATTTTGGACGCCCTGCGGGTTCAGGATATTCAAATCGCCAAACTGCTGCTCATCGGCGGCGGAGCCAAGAGCGCGGTCTGGCGTCAGATTTTGGCGGACGTGCTTGGTCTGCCGATTCACCTCCCCGCCCTGACGACGGAAGCCACAGCCCTCGGCGCGTTGGTCGCTGGCGGCGTGGGCGTGGGCTTGTTCCCAGACTTCAGCGTGATCGACCGCCTCATCGCCATCCGCGAAGCCGAACGCCCGCAGGCAGTCAATCAACAAAAATACGCCGCCCTGCTCGACCTGTTCAAACGAAGCTACGAAGCGCTCGACCCGATTTTTGCAGAACTGGCTCAGATTACAAATTTAGATAAATAATCCAAATAGCCACCACGCCAAGAACCCAAAGCCCCTTGCCACGAATTACACGGATTTTGGCGAATTGGAAAAAATCCGTGTAAATTAGCGAAATTCGCGGCAAAAGGATTTTCTGGCGCGGCTGACTTCAAGACAGCGCTTTTAAATAAATAGACGATTGGAGAAAAAGGATGACCAATAAATTAGAAACTTACCGTTCCGCGCCCGCCCCCACTTCCGCCACTTACAAACTCTGGAACCTGTACGGCGCGGGACTTGAAAACATGAACCCTTCTGACGCCCCCGTCCCCGCCTACGGACCTGATGAACTGCTCATCCGCCACGACGCCTGCGGACTTTGCTTCTCAGACATCAAAGTCATCACACAGGGACAGAACCACCCGCGCATCCTCCGCGACATGCAGAAGGAACCCATCGTGTTGGGTCATGAAGTTGCTATGACCGTCGTCGGCGTGGGTGAAAATTTGAAAGGGCAGTACCAAGTCGGCGACCGCCTGACTCTCGAAACCGACATCCTCATCAAAGGAAAATCTCTCGCGTATGGTTATTGGTATCAGGGCGGGCTTTCGCAGTACTCCGTGATCGGGCGCGAAATCTACGACAGCGACCTGGGCAACAACCTGATCAAAGTCCGCGACGACAAAGGCTACGCCGAAATCGCGCTCACCGAGCCGTGGGCTTGTGTGGTCGCGGCGTACGCCCTCGAATATCGCACAGGGTTGAAGAAGGACGGCACGACCTGGATCATCGGCGCGGGCGGCGAAAAACCCTATGCGATTAGTTCTGGATTTGATTCCGCTTCACATCCCGCCCGCTTGCTGTTGACGGACGTCCCCGAGCCTTTCTCTAGCTGGTTGCGGACTCGCGCCAAAGAGTTGGGCGTCGAAGTGACGGACGTTCCCGATGTCAGCGCTCCCCCCGTCGAGTTTGCAGACGACATCGTCATCCTCGGCGCCGACGCCGACCTCGTAGAAAAAGTCAGCCCGCGACTCGACCAATTTGGCGTCATGGCGATCATGGCAGACGCACCGCTCTCCCGCAAAGTCAGCGTTGACGTGGGACGGGTTCATTATCACCG
>CAILWD010000220.1 GCA_903837815.1 uncultured Chloroflexota bacterium
CAGGTTCAAGAAGAAAAGTTCCGCGCCCACCTCAAGGTGATTTTTCAGCAGGGAGCCGTCACCGTTTACGAAGCGCCGTGACAAACACAGACCTCCGAGGTTTTCAAAACCTCGGAGGTCTTGGACCTGATTTAACCGATTACAATTGCCCCATGAACTACCGACATTTCAAACACGAAGGCTGGCTCTACGCGCTGGCGTTCCTTTTTGCAATTCTCCTGCGCTTCGCGCAACTCGGCGCCATGCCCCTCACCGACGCGGAAGCCGCGCCCGCCCTGCAAGCCCTCCAAATTTCGCAGGGACTCAAGCCCGCGCTCGACCCGCACCCGTTTTACATCCTCTCCACCGCCGCCCTCTTTTTTCTCTACGGCGGCGGCACAGACTTCCTCGCCCGTCTCATCCCTGCCCTCGCGGGAAGCCTGCTCGTCCTCGCCCCCCTGCTTTTTGCGGAGCGGATTAAACCCCGCGTCGCCGTCCTCCTCGCCTTCTTCCTCGCCCTCGACCCGGGTCTGGTTGCCCTCTCACGGCAGGTTGCCAGCCCCATCCTTTCTGTGACTTTCCTGCTTGCCGCGCTCGGCTTTTACCTCCGCAACAAGCCCAACCTCGCCGCCGTCTTCGCCGCCTTCGCCCTCCTCAGCGGACCATCCATCTGGAACGGCGTTCTCGGTCTTGCCATCACGCTGGGCATTTGGCGCTTCCTCAACTCCCGCCGCGCCCCTCTTGAAATTCTGCCTTCGCCTTTCATCCTTCATCCTTCATCCTTCATCCTTCCTTTCGCCGCCGCCTTCCTCCTCGCCGGCTCCCTTTTCTTCGTCGTCCCCAACGGGTTGAGCGCCGCGCTCGGCTCCATCCCCGCTTTCATCCAAAGTTGGCTGGGAGTTTCCTACGTCCCGGTCGGCAGGCTTTTCTTCTCTCTTCTCGTTTACCAGCCGCTCGGAATTTTGCTCGCCGTCTTTGCCCTCATTCGCGGCTGGATAAACAACAGCAGCCGTATCATCCCGCTCAGTATCTGGTTCTTTGTCGCCTTGCTGCTGGCAATTTTCAACCCATCGCGCCAACTTGCCGACCTTGCCTGGGCGTTGATTCCGCTTTGGGCGATGGCTGCGCTCGAACTTATCCGCAACGTGGATATCTTTATCGAAGAACGAGCCGAAGTGGCTGGGGTGATCTTCCTCACCGTCTTTATCTGGACCTTCGCCTGGCTTGATTTTTCCAGCCTGACGACCCTTCCTGTAGGATCGCGGGAATATCTCATGCGTGTCTGGTTATTGGTCGGAACTTTTTTCCTGCTAACGATGAGTCTTCTGCTGGTCGCGGCGGGATGGTCCATCCGTGTTGCGCGCATTGGCGGCCTTTGGGGGCTTGTCCTTGCTTTGGGCGCGCTTGGGGTCGGCGGCGCATTTGGCGTTGCTGGTTTGCGCGGGGGAGGCTTCCCCGAATTGTGGTGGCTGCCCGAACAGCCGCTCCACGCCCGATTGCTTGAATCCACCGTCAGCGACGTTTCCGAATGGGGCATCGGCGACGACCACGCCGCGACGGTGTCCATCGTCGGCATCGACTCTCCCGCCCTCGAATGGGTTCTGCGCGAGCGGCAGGTTTCCGTTGTTCAATCTCTAGACAGTTCCAGCGCCCCTGCCATCGTTATCAGCCCGCTTCAGGATGACCCCGTCCTCTCCTCCGCCTATCGCGGACAGGACTTCGCCTGGCGGCAGACGCCCCTGTGGAACGTTTCCCTGCCTTCAGATTGGGCGCGCTGGCTTGCCTTGCGCCAAATGCCAACCAGCGGCGAAACCCTCATCCTCTGGGTGCGCGACGATCTCTTCATCAATTCTGCGGAAACAGGCAACCCATAAAATGACAAACAAAACTCCCCCCTCCATCATAGCCCTTGACGGTCCCGCCGCATCGGGCAAATCCACGCTTGGGCGCTCCCTCGCCGACGCCCTGGGCTATCTCTTCTTCGACACGGGCATCATGTACCGCGCCATCACCTGGATTGCAATCCAGCACGATATGAACTTACGGGATGAATCTGCCATTACCGAGCTTGCGCAGAAAGCACAAATCGACATCCGCCCGCCGTCCAAGACCGACGGGCGTTCATGTGACGTGGTGATCGGCGACAGGGATGTTACCTGGGACATGCGCAACGCCGAAGTGGACGCCAACGTCTCTATTGTTTCGGCATACCCCAGGGTTCGCAAGGCTTTGTCTGAACAACAACGCCGCATCGGATTGCGCGGCAGGGTGGTCATGGTCGGGCGCGACATCGGCACGGTGGTCTTGCCTGAAGCCGAGCTCAAGATCTATCTCGATGCCAGTGCCGAGGAACGCGCCAAACGCCGCTTCGATGAACTGATTGCACGCGGAGAAAAAGCCAGTTACGATGAAATCCTGCGCAAAGTTATCGAGCGAGACCGCATCGACTCCACCCGCGCTGTCGCGCCGCTGCGCCCCGCCGCCGACGCCGTAATTATCGATTCCGACAAAATGGACGCGGGGCAGGTTCTGGCCCACGTCATGCAATTGTGTAAATAACCCCCTGCGCCATGGCTGTAGCAAAGTCGCTTGACAAAAAGTGAAAAATAAGATCCTTCTCGGTAAAATTGCGAGTGCGAACAAGCAAAAACCGAGGAGGATCTAAAATGGAGTATAGCACGATTAGC
>CAILWD010000221.1 GCA_903837815.1 uncultured Chloroflexota bacterium
AGCAAACGAAGTAATGAATGATGTTATAAAACAATATGCGGCTTATTTAAAGCAACGCCGAGAAAAAGTGCGCGAACAACAACCTAACAAAGAACCTGACATGAGAACAGGTTGGCTTCTTTGGCAATCTAACTTAAGAGATTTTGTCTATTTTGAAGAAGAAACCCTCATTCCTGACCCAAATGACTATATTGCAGAGTGGCATGAAAATATTTCAAAGGGCGCCCGAAAAGCCAGTAAAAGTTTGTGGATTTATGAAAAAGAAACAGGGGCAAAGAAATATTCTGTAACAACTGACGCAGGCGCGAAAATACAGCCTTATTTTGATGTTCCACCAGCAAGTGAGCCGAATTTATATTTCTTCAGAGTTCAAGGTGAAGAATATGTACGAACCGACAGTACATCTCTGCTCCAAAAAAGTTGCTTAGTACCGCCAGATAAGTGTTGGCAAAAAGTGTGTGGAAACCGACAGATATGGAGAATGGATGTCAGTTAGTGTTTCAAGAAAGGATACGCCCAGCGTTTGAAAATGTGCCCTTTGACATAGACCGTCAAGTGTGCATGCTGTGTATCCAAGACAACCTTAATAAATTGATGTTTCAGGCGTTTGCCAACGCTGAATGTCTGGCTGAGCAAATGGATCTTGCCGTGAGTGGTCACCTGGCGAATGAAGGTCACACGCCCAGCAGCGATAGGCAAAGCGTCTGTGGACACGATAAAGCGAGGCGGCAGTTTCTGAAGTTTCTTGCGCCGCCGATATTGATCGGGTGTCAAGCCACCTAACCTTCGTTGAACATGCTGCGTATTCACGGTCTCTTGCAAGCGTTGCAGTTCACGCTTGAGCGCGCTAACGCGAGTAAAATGGCGTTGGAACAAACGTGGTTGAAACCAGCCGTTGAAATTCTCCACGCTTCCATTGTACTGAGGTCGGGCTGGCGGAATAAAGATCGGCTCGACCTCAAAGCGTAAGCACAGGCGGATCATCCGCGACAGATAACGTGCAGCGGGTCCCCAGCCAAGATACTCACGAGCGTTATCAAATTGCACTTGCTTCGGGCGTCCAAGTGTCTTCCAGCAGTCGCCCAAAAACTCCAAAACTGCCTCGATTTTGCGCGAACGACCTAATTTCAGGCAGACCGCACCGTCAAAAACGTCTTTGCAGACGAAAATGTAGTAGCGTTGCTTCTGCCCTTTCAAGTAAATCGGACCGACCAAGTCAACCTGGTGTAATTGATTGGAGTCTTGCGCCTGCGGAGCAGGATACACATGCGTAGGTAGGAAACGCGCCAGGCGTACTCTGGGCAAGGTCACGCCGTTTCTCTGTAACACGCGTTCGATGGTTCTGATGCATGGCACAGAACGGATATTCAAGGCTTTCAATTCAGCTTGAATGGCGCTGGCGCCAACCAAAGCATAGCGCGTCTGCGGATGATATGTTGACTCAAGCCGTTTGCGGATCGTGAGAATAGCTCGTTCCATCTCTGGTGAAATCAACGCGGTGCGGTGGCGCGCACGTGTCAGATCATATAGACCTGCGACGCCCATGGCTTGATAGCGTCGCCACCAGATACGAAACCATTCACGTGACCGTTCCAAGGTTTGGCAGATGAACTCGATAGATTGACCCGCCAAACGCATTTTGATCGCTTGATGGCGATCTGAAAACTCATCTTTCATAGCAACCTCCGTAGAAAACTATTGACGGTTTCCACACAAGGTTACTGTAAACGAGAATTCCTCTACACTTTCTTTGTCGTTTCAACCGCCACGAATGCCAAGACTTACATGGCGGTGCTTTTCTGATTTTTGCCCAGAATTAGACGACGGTAAATTGCCAACTATGTGCTGTCGGTTCGCACCTATTTAAATAAAACAGGACTATCTCACGACAGTCCTGTCTGGTCGCAAAACTTTAGCCGTCGGCGCAGTCTTACGGGAGCGGGATCACGTTGGCGGCTTGCAGCCCCTTGGGTCCATTTTCGATGGAGAATTCCACTTTTTGTTCGGCTTCGAGTTTACGATAGCCATCGCTCTGAATGGCGGAAAAGTGAACGAACACATCCTCACCACCATCGCGTCCAATAAAGCCGTAGCCTTTGGTCGCATTGAACCACTTGACGGTTCCAACAAAACGTTCAGACATCTTTCATGCTCCTACAAAAAAATTATGCCCATTCATCTTCACGCTTTCAAAGGCGAACGGGTCATGTTGGCGCAAGATTATCATAGCGGATTATCCGTGTCAAGATTTTTGCGATTTCTTCTTCAAGGATGCGTATCTCGAGACGAAGTGAAACCACCAGGGCGACCACCTGCCCCGAAACTTTGCCCCGCGAATGACCTTTCTCAACCCTTCCGCCCCTTCGAACTGGTCCACCAACAAAAGCGACCTGCCCAACTCGAAAGCGGCGTGCGCGTCCGAGCCGACTGTTCCCGCGAGGTTGTGCCTGCGTGCGAACGCCTCCGCCTGACGGTTAAATCGCGGCAGCATACAACGCGAGTTGTAGACCTCGATTGCATCCACCAGCGGGATGATTTCCAGCAGATCGGGTTCCTTCCAGCCGCCCGCGCGGAACTCATCGAACGG
>CAILWD010000222.1 GCA_903837815.1 uncultured Chloroflexota bacterium
CCTTCGCGGCGGTCGCCGAGGATGGGAATACCAGCATCCTTCAATTTTTGCGGATCGGAACGGTCAAGGTTTTCACTCTCCATCACCATGCGGACTCGCACTCCGCGATTATGGGCATCGAGCAAGGCGTCGCGGATACTGTTGAGGCTGAGGCTATAAATGGCAATATCCACCGACAGGCGGGCAGAGTCAATGGCGGCGGCGAGGGGAGCGTCGATTCCGCCCGTTTTTTGAGATGCAAGCGGGCTTTGGGGATTTGTGAAATAAATTTGAATCCAGCCGCCATCCGCGCCGTAGCCTGCTTCGAGCGGAATCGCCGTCAGCTTGAGCGGGATTGGGGTTGTCGAATCAGCCTCACCCGTTGTCAAATCTGGGGCGGCGGGAGAGACTGGCGGCGCAGGATTCGCCGTCGGCGTGGAAAAGTCACATGCGGCAGAGAAAATAAACAAAACAAGCAGAAAGGCAAGCATTTTTTTCATGGGATGTCTCCAATGCGTTAGTCTAACACAAGGGGCGGGCATCTCATGGTGTCGGGGATTTGCGCTCCCAACAATTGGAGGATGGTGGGGGCAATCTGCAAATGCGAAACGATTTCACCTGTATCGCCTTTCCCCTTGCGGGCTGGCTGGATGACGAAGAGCGGCACATCGCGCTGGTCTGAAGTTGTGCCACCGTGATTTCCGTCTGCATTGATGCCGTGGTCGCCAGTGACAAAAATGGTATAACCGCGTTCGCGCCATTCGAGGATGAGCGGCGCAAGCCTCTTATCCTGATAGGTGGCGTGATTGCGGTATTCTTTTGTGTCCGCGCCAAAGGTTTCTCCGTGATAATCCATACCCATGGGATGAAGCAGCAAATAATCGGGCGAGAACTTGCGAACGAGATGCGCGGCGGTGAAAAACAATTCGATGTCGGGGTATTCATCCTGACTATAAAACCGTCCATGCTGAATGGGGAGGGCTTCGTCGTCCACTTCGCGGTCATCGACGGGATCATACGGTGCGTGGTTATACAATTCCGATACCCAAAAATACGCCGCAGCCGCTGTGACTTTTCCTGCATCCGTGATGAGTTGAAAAATATTCGGCTTGTTCGAGCGCCGCAGAATCGTATTGGCAACAATGCCGTGTTCGCTGGAAATCAACCCGGTGTGGATGGTTTCATACATCGGGCGCGAGAGGCTGGGCAGTTCGCCGATGATTTTATACAGGCTCGCCTGTCTGGTTTCCACCAGATGACCGAGAAAGCCCATGTTGGCTTTTGCCACGTCGTAGCGCAGGGCGTCGGAAAGGATGAGGATGACTTTGTTCATATTTTTTGCTCCAAACAAAAAACGGTTCGGGAGGCTGAATTCAACCGCCGAACCGTTTTCAAGGAAATGGCATACTATTCGCTTAACACCAGCACCGCTTCCTTCGAACAGGTGACCTGGTCCTTGTTGCCAATCTTCGGCAATTCGAGGAACGGGTTATTGAAGGTGTCCATGTTGAATTTGGTGTCACCGATCTTCACTTGAATCCGAACCACCGCGCCGAGGAAGGTGATGTTCTCGATGGTGCAATCCAAAACATTATCCTTCTTGATTTCGGACGCGAAGCTGAATCGCTCCGGACGGACTGAGAACTTGACCTGGTCGCCCTTCTTTCTGTCATGCAAATTGGCGGATACAAGCTGCACACCGTCCATCTTGAGGATGCCTTTTTCGGGGTCAACCACTTCGGCAGACGCTGTATTCAACGTCCCAACGAAGTTAGCGACAAAGGCGGTCTGGGGGAAGTTATACACCTCGAAGGGGCTGCCGACCTGCTCGATCTTGCCTTCATACATGACAACGATGCGGTCGGAAATGGAGAGCGCTTCTTCCTGGTCGTGGGTGACGAAAATGGCGGTGATACCCAATTTCTTTTGAATGGCGCGAATTTCCGAGCGGAGGGAGACGCGGATCTTTGCGTCAAGCGCCGAAAGCGGCTCATCGAGCAGGAGCACCTGGGGATGATTCGCCAACGCGCGCGCCAGCGCCACGCGCTGCTGCTGTCCACCCGAAAGTTGGTACGGGTATTTATTGGCATGTTGTTCGAGATGGATCAAAGCCAGCATCTCGGAAACACGCTGCTTGATCATATCCTCAGACTGCTTGCGGATGCGCAACCCAAAACCAATGTTCTGGGAAACGGTCATGTTGGGAAACAGCGCATAAGCCTGAAAGATCATGCCCACATTGCGCTGGTTGGGAGCGTTATTGGTGATATCGGTCCCATTGATGGTGATGGTTCCAGATGTGGGGGTCTCGAAGCCCGCGATCATGCGAAGAGTGGTTGTTTTGCCGCAGCCCGATGGCCCTAGAAACGAGACGAATTCGCCCTGTTGCACATCGAGGTTAAAATTCTCCACCACTGTCGTTCCGCCAAACGCTTTGGAAATATTCGTAAGTTTTAGGTGTGTCGTCATATTTATTTTCCTCGGGTTGTATTTAGTGTCCGCCAGTGACCTGGGCCTGCTCACCGCCACCAATCAACTGGATGATACCCATACAAGCCCAAATGAGGGCAAAGCTGATGATCGTCGCCGCAGCCGGTTCGTATGCTTTATTTTGTATCAACAAGGCAATGTAAGGGGCGAACGCAGGTTTGGCAAGATACTGGGCCAGTGTATATTCGCCCATGACAATGGCGAAACTCAGGAAGGCGCCGCTGAGAATCGAAATGCGAATATTCGGGAAAATAACCCGAAAGAGAATGGTTCCCCACCCGGCACCCAGGCTTTGCGCGGCTTCAGTCAGCGTCTGGACGTCAATGGCGCGCAAGCCTGTATCAATGGCGCGATACATGTACGGCATGGAAAGCACCGTATACCCCGCCACCAGCAACGCCGGGCTGTCCACGATCAACAGCGGCGGCTGGCTGTAGGTCCGCACCAGACCAAAGACATATACAATCGCTGGAACCACAAACGGAAGCAGGGTGATAAATTCTACGGCAGGGCGAAACGCAGGTACTTTCAAACGCACCCAATAGGCTGTGGGGACGAAAAGCAGGATGGCGACAAGGATGGTGAGCACCGCCCATAAAACCGACGATGGAAACTTTAGCTGGAAGGCCGGGTCGGAAAACACATTTACATAGGCTTTGAAACCAAGGTGACCCTTTTCAGCGCGCAACGAAAAGAAGAAGGTGGCCAGAAGCGGCAGGAAGAAATACAAGACGCCGAGGATCATCCAAAACCAGGACCAGATTACGCCAGTACGTCTCATTTCAACCACCTTTCGGCCCTGCGTTGAAGTATTGTATAAACCGTCATTACCACAGTCATGACAATCACCATGCCAAAGGCAACGGCATATCCCAAACCGGGATCCCCCAACACGTCACCTCGCAACTGCGCGCCGATCACGATTGTCGCCAGGTTTATGGACGACCCACCCGTAAGCGCCACAGCCGTGGCAAAGGCACCAAACGCATTACCAAAGAGCAGGATCATCGAACCCATGAGCGATGGCAACAAAATGGGAAAAGCCACATATCTCCAGTATTGGAACGTGCTGGCTCCCAGGTTTTCCGAAGCCTCGACCCATTCGCGCCGCAGTCCGTCGATTGCGGGTGTGATGATCAACACCATCAGCGGGAATTGAAAATACATGTACACGATGCTCAATCCCCAAAACTTATACAGCGTAAAGCCCTGACTGTAGATATTAAACCCCGCCGCTTTAAACCACCCAGTCAACATGCCTGTGGGACTCAGCAAAGCGATAAATGCGAACGCCAGCGGGATGCCCGCAAAGTTGGAAGCAACGCCGCTGAAAGTCGCCAGGCTGGTGCGCATGAAGCGGGGGAGACCGCCTCGAATGGAGGAGTATGCCAGCAAAAAGCCGAAAATCCCCCCTCCCAATGCTGTCACAACGCTGATCTTGATGCTCATCCAATATGCGCCCAAAACGTACGGGTCGCTCGCCAGGTTGAGCATGTTGCGAAAGGTGAATTCACCTGTTTCAGCGTCGAGAAAGGAGCGAATCACAATGGTCGACGATGGGTACAGCAGGAATAAAAGGGCGAACACAAAGAACGGCATGACACCAAGCCATGCCAAAGGCAATTTGGGGAGGGCAGGACGCGCTTTTGGCGCGTCCTGCATGATGGTAGCTTGTGACACAGTCACAACCTTTGCTATTTAACTTCGATACCGACAGTGGCGTCCCAACCAGTCTTGATGGCTTCCTTGGCCTTTGTAAGTTGTTCTGGGCTGGGGGAGACCGCCGAAGCATAGGCGCTGGATGCAGGCAATTTGGCTTTCAGGTCATCAGGAATGACACCGCGGGCTTCCATATCCGCCTGATGAACGCCATGAGCATAGCCCTTCATCCACGCCAGTTGGCCAGCATCCGAATGGATGACTTCCATCCACAATTTGGCGCAGTTGGGGTGCGGGGCGTAGGCACTGATCGCCTGAACGTACATGCTGGCGATGGTCGGGTTTGGATAGGTGACCGACAGTTCAGGATTGCCGGCGAGGGAATCCTTGTCGCCAAACGCATTGTAGTCCCATGCCAAAACAATGGGAGTCGCGCCCTGGGCAATGGTTCCAACTTTGGCGATCACCGGTACAAAGTTGCCAGCTTCATTCAATTTCTTGAAGAAATCGAGGCCGGGCTGAATATCATCAAGGGAACCGCCATTGTACAGGGAGGCAGCGTAGACAGACTGAATAGCCTGGTTCGAGCTGCGGGGGTCGCCGGTCAGGGCAACCTGTCCCTTGTATTCGGGCTTGAGCAGGTCTTCCCAATTCTGCGGGACGTTCGTCACCACGGCAGTGTTGACTTCAAGCGCCATCACGCCATAGTAGCCGCCGATCCATAAGCCTTCAGGATCCTTGGAGGGCAAGCCGAGGATGGTATCCGGAATGGCATCCCAATTGGAAACCTTATATGGTTGGTATAACCCGGCATCGATACCCTGTTGTCCATAAGCATAGCCAACGTCAACAATATCGGGAGCCTGGGGTCCCATATTGCCTTTGTTTGCTTCAATGGCCGCAAGTTCATCAGCGGAGCCGGCGTTCTCATCAAGAGAATTGATCTCGACACCGGATACTTTCTTGAATATCTCGAAGATCTCGCCATAGTTGGCCCAACTCGCCGGGGTAGCGATAATGGTAACCATGCCTTCCTTCTGGCAGGCGGCAACCAAATCAGCCATCGGGTCGGCAGCCATAGGGGCTTCGGTCGCCGCAGGCGCTTCGGCAGCGGGAGCTTCAGCGGCAGGCGCTTCGGCAGCGGGGGCCTCGGGGGCAACAGGGGCGGCTCCTCCGCCACAGGCAGCCAATAAAGTGGCGGCAATCACGAACAGAGCAAACACTTGAAAAGCAAACTTTTTAGTACGCATTTTCTTTCTCACTCCTTTATGATTTTTTAATTGATTGACCGAACCGACAAAGAGCAACGTATATTTTTTCTAGCACCTCCATTTCTGTTAACACAGCGTTAACATTTTAGCATCATCAATATTCAAAGTCAAACTTTGAATATTTCAAAATAAGCGCCGCGACGTTGGAAACATGGACGCTATTTGAAAAAAGTAATTAACCAGTAAAATCCTGCCGACACCAGTCCGCTGGCGGGGATGGTGATAAACCACGCGGCGACGATTTCCTGCGCCACGCTCCAGCGGACTTTGCCAAACCGTTCGGATGAGCCGACGCCGATGATTGCCGAACTGACCACCTGCGAGGTGCTGACCGGCAAGCCGAAGAACGACGCCGCCAGAATCACCAGACCCGATGTGAGTTGGGTGGAGAATCCATGCACTGGGCGAATCTTATAAAACTTGCCACCCAGGGTGCGAATCAACTTCCAGCCGCCGAACGCAGTTCCCAGCCCGATGGCTCCGGCGCTCAAAGCCACCACCCAGGTTGGGACGTGGAAACTGGAAATCGAGCCGCTAATCAACAGGCTAAGGGTGATGATGCCCATCGTCTTTTGCGCGTCGTTCGTGCCATGACTGAACGCCATTGCCAGGGCGGTAATCAATTGCCCTTTCTTGAAGAACCAGTTGACTTCGGGACTGGCTTTCTGCGCCATGAAATAAATCACGCGGGTGACGATGAAGCCGAAGACAAAGCCGATAATGGGCGAGGTAAACAGCGCAATCAGCACCTTTTCCAGTCCATGCAATTTGAGGGCGCTAAAGCCCGCGCCAGCGATGACCGCGCCAACCATGCCGCCAATCAGCGCATGGGACGAACTGCTGGGGATGCCCAAAAACCAGGTGAGCAGGTTCCAGACAATCGCGCCAACCAGACAGGCGATGATGACATCCATATTCAACGCGCTGGACTGGGCGACTTCGTCGCCGATGGTGGTGGCAACCGCCACGCCAAACAGAAAGGGCCCCAAAAAGTTGGCGACCGCCGTCAACGCCAGCGCCGAGCGCGGACTGAATGCCCGCGAGGCAATCATGGTGGCGACGATGTTGCTTGAGTCGTGAACGCCGTTCAGGAAATCGAAGGTCAGCGACAGAAGAATAACAAGGATCAATTCAGGAGTCATTAACACCTTGTTAAGTCTTCTTTACAACAATATCGGCAATCGAGTTGGCGGCTTCGTCGCCGCGGTCTGCCGCGTTGGAGAGGTGACGGTAGACCTCGCGCATTTTCAACATCTCGACGACGTGGTGCAGGTCTTCGGGTCCGCTGAACAGGGCGGCGATGGCTTCGCGGTACACGGCTTCGACGCGGTTCTCCAAAGCCTTGGCGCGTTGGGCATGGTCGATGGCGACGCTGGGGTGCGTGGGCAGGCGTTGAACGCCGTGCCAGATTTCGTAGGCGGCGTCTTTCAGCAGGCTTGCAATCCGCAGCATGTAGGGCGAAGGGTCCACCTTGAGGATTACCATTTCCATCACGGTGGTGTCGGCGTAATCCACTACGTCGTCGATGGAGCGGGAGAGGGCAAAGATGTCTTCACGGTCGAAGGGCGTGACAAAGGTGCGGTTGAGTTCGTCGATCAAGATGCGGCGCACTTCGTCGGCTTCCTTCTCTTTCATCGACAATTCCTCGGCGATGTCGGGCGCGGGCGACTCCAAATACTTCACCAGCAGTTTCAAAGCATCAAACGCCAGAGCCGCCTGTTGTTCGATGAGTTTTTGGAATTTATCTTCCTTACGTTTAAATATCTTGAGCATAAAATCTCCAATTCGAGGGATTGAAACTTCGGAAGTTTTGAAAACTTCCGAAGTCTGGCTCGCTATTCCAGCGGACTCAACTCGCCCGCCACCAAGCCTGGGAACTCCGCCCGAAGTTGGGAATCCACTTCGGGAGCAATTAACGGGTCGGTGTTGGTTGACATGATTTCCTTCGCGCGATTCATGGCGCGGGTGTGAATATCCATTGCGCCCTTCTTTTCCCAGCCAGTGCGCGTATCGCGATCTGCGAGTTTGGTCATCACGGCTTCGGTCTTCATCCGTTTGGTGGTGTGCTTGGCGACGATGAACGAGCCGCCGGGGCCCACCTGCTTGATGAGGTCGAGCGCCAGTTCGTCGTCGCTGAAATTGATTCCGCGTTTGACGCGCTTCATCATCTGCGCCACTTCGTCGTCGATGACGGCTTTGGCGAAGTCAAAGGTCTTGAGCGCGTCCACCAGCCCGCCGATGTTGAACATGTCCATGCCGGCGACGGTTCCGCCCATGGCGGACATGCCTGTTTCGTATCCCGCCTGCGCGTCGTTGATTTTGGCGTTGGTCAAGCCGATGTAACCGCCACAGGGTACATTGTAAAAACGCGCGATTTGGGCAAAAGCCATGTGCAGCATTCCACACTCGATTGCGCCTGAGGTGTACGCGCCCGTCCGCATGTCGGCGACGGTGGCGAGGGTTGCATAAATCAGCGGCGTGCCTTCCTTGACCATCTGCATGAGCGTGGCAGCGGCAAGGAATTCGGCGTTGCCCTGCGCCAGCGTCCCAGCCATCGACATGGGCGAGGTCAGACCCGCATTTGGAACGATGGTCGGGTAGACGGGCAAGCCTTCTTTCGCAAAGTACATCACATTCTCGGTCGAGAGCACATCCATTGTCAGCGGCGAAACAACGGGACAGTAGTGATGAGTCAGGAAGGGATGTTC
>CAILWD010000223.1 GCA_903837815.1 uncultured Chloroflexota bacterium
ATGGAAGTCGGATCCATGTAAATTGGCAGAAGTTTGAGCAGGAAGAGCGCATTCCCAACCACGGGAATGAAAATGGAGAAAATCAATAAAATGATCTGGCGGCGATAAATGCTGTCATTCTGCATAAATCGGAGCAAGTCGCACAGTAAAACCGGTTGATGTCGCACACCGTGATCGGAGCATGCCGCACAGTTAAATCGGGGCATGTCGCACACAAAATGGGGAAGGAAAGTGCTGGGAAAACCAACTGACAGGGTATCCTAACTGCTCAAAACGAGGAGGTAGGAATGTCCCAGGAACGGTTACCAGTGCGAAAGATAAAAGAAATATTACGACTAAAAAATGAAGGGTTCTCGAACCGGGCAATCGCCCGGGTCTGTAAAGTTTCAAACAGTACAGTGGGAGAGTATTTGGAGCGAGCCACAAAGGCGGGACTTGGCTGGCCGCTGCCAGATGATTTGGGTGAAACAGCTTTGTACGAACGTCTGTTTCCAGAAAAAGGCACCTCTTCCCAGCCGGTCGCGCTACGCGCTCCCGACTGGGAAGAGGTGCATCGCGAACTGTCGAAACGTGGCGTGAGCTTGCGATTGTTGTGGCAGGAATACCGTGAGAAGAATCCGAACGGATATGGGAAGACACAATTTGGTGAGCACTATCAACGCTGGAATCAAGCCCATACAAATACAATGCGGCTTCCACATAAGGGCGGCGAAGAAATGGAGGTGGATTACGCCGGGATGACCGTGTCAATCACCAACCCTGAAACGGGAGAGATCACGCAGGCGCAGGTGTTTGTGGCGGTGTTGCCAGCCAGCAGTTACACATATGCGGAAATTCAGCCATCGCAGGAATTAGTCCATTGGCTGGGAGGACACGTCCGCGGGTTTGCATTCTTTGGCGGCGTGCCAAAGATCCTGCGCCCAGATAATCTCAAATCGGGTGTGAAAACACCGAACCGTTATGAACCCGAACTCAACCCCAGTTACCAGGAATTGGCAGAACATTATCAGATCGCGGTGCTCCCAGCCCGTGTGCGGAGACCAAAGGACAAAGCCCATGCTGAGAACGGTGTCCAGAACGTGGAACGCTGGGTGTTGGCGCCGTTGCGCAATCGCACCTTCTTCAGTCTCGGCGAAGCCAATCGCGCGATCATGCCATTGCTTGTGGCTCTCAACCAAAAAGAGATGCTCCACTTGGGAAAATCACGTCAGGAGTTGTACGAAGAACTGGATCGTCCCGCCCTGCGACCACTGCCTGATCGAGCCTATGAATTTGCGATCTGGAAGAATGCCAAGGTCAACATCGACTATCACATTGCTTTCGAGGGACACTTCTACAGCGTCCCGCACACCCTGGTTAGGCAGGAGGTTCGGATTCGAGCCACGGAGGGCATGATACAGGTCTTTTCTCAGGGTCAGCAGGTGGCACTCCATCCGCGCAGCCGCACGCAGGGGCGCTTTTCGACCTGCGCAGAGCACATGCCTGCCAATCATCGCTTTATTTTGAACGCAGATGAGAACTGGTTCCAAAAAGAAGCAGACAAGATCGGACCGCAAACATCCGCCTTCTTCAGCGCTGTGTTGAAATCCCGCCCCTATCCCCAACAAGCTTATCGTACCTGCCTGGGCATTCTCGACCTGGCACGCAAACACCCTCACGCTCAATTGGAAACCGTCTGTCAGCGCCTTCTGCCCGCGCATTTACTGTCCTACAAAGACGTGAAGTTCGAACTCGTACGCCTCACCGCCAGTCTGCCCGCCGAACCGCTCC
>CAILWD010000224.1 GCA_903837815.1 uncultured Chloroflexota bacterium
AGGCTCGGTACAGTTGGAATGCCATGTATCCGGACGGCGTGAAAATGCCGCCCATTCCGGGACTTGCCCGGCAGCAGTCACCACATATGGAACTTTGAACCCGCGGGACAGGGAATGTTTCACTTCCATCTGATACCATTCCCCGGGAGATGTCACGCGGATCCAAAGAGATGCGCCGGGTCTTTTTTTATCCAACTCGGCAACCAGGCGCTGCAAGAGGGGATGAAAGTCAAATGGTGGCAATCCATTCAAGGCGTCAATATCGAATATGAAGGTGTCGGTATAGCCGCCTTCAAATTTTAGGCTGATCCAATCGGAGAAGGTTACATCACCCAGTCGAACAGTCATGGATTAATCCGAACATCCAATGTTGATGTACTCATCAACCGTAAAATAGTTTTGAGGGTTCAGCCACACAGCGCTTTGTTCGCCCGTCTTCTGGCGAATGCCGTAATGTAAATGCGCGCCGGTGCTGTTACCGGTGTTGCCGCTCAATCCCACCACATCGCCGTAGTTTACGATTTGCCCCTCCACTACCTGGATGCTGCTCAGATGAGCCAACCAGACCTGATAACTATTGTTCTCCACCACCACCAGATTGCCCCACGGACCGTTCGAGCCAGCCCACACGACCTTGCCTGCGATGGTTGTATGAATCGGCGTGCCTTCATTCACGGGAAAGTCACTACCAGTATGCGTCTGGTAATGTGGGTCTTGGAACTTACATCCTAATAATGGCTTGTCATATATATCACCCCAATGTGGAATGGGGCCGATCAAGGGCAAACCATAGATATCAGAACCGGGTCCAACATAGCCATCGAAGGGAACAGCGCTCATTCCGGATGGAAGCGAATTGCCATACGAACCGTTGTCGCTGGTCTCTGCATATTGGGGGATATCGAACAACCATTGCTCCACGCCGGGCTGCGCCCATGCCGGGAGTTGCGGAATGGTCAGAACCACCAGCATGACATAACCCACCACTAAAGCCGCCCCGCATAACAACGGGGCGGTCATCAAGGCAATGGAAAATCGGAAGAAACCTTTCATTACAGGACTCGTCCCAGCCGATCCAGGCGAATTTCGCCTTGTTGTCCAGCTTGCAAGCCCATCGAGGCTTCAATGGACAATCCATTACGGATCATGCGCATCGAGAGCCAGTAGGAAACTCCTGAGCCGAGAATAACGGGAGAAAGAAATAATGGATTACCAGAATACAACTTCCCGACTTCGGGAGTGGTGATGGCAATCAATACCAAAACGGCAGGAGGGAAAAGAGCAAGAAAACGCGCCTGCCATTCCACGCCTTTGGCGGCAGCACGCGCGCGGGATAAGACTTCAACCACTGTTCCAAGAGTCTTTCGCAAGGATGCAACCAACGGTCCGATCTCGATACGTCCTTCGATGGATGCTAATAATGAAGTGGCAACAATGTCCACGGCGGGGTTGTCCCAGGCAGTGGTCCATTCACGGACGGCTAAAGCCGCTTCATCGGCGGGTGCAGTCCGTAAGCGCACAACTAAATCACCCAGCACCATCCTGCCATCCGGTCCCACGGCTTGCGCCGCATCATCGAGGGCATCTCCCAATGGCTTGCCTTGTGATAACAATGTCTCCACTACACCCAAGCCACGTAAAATATCTTTCGCCTGCTTCAAGCGAAATTCCTGGCGTTTGTCGGAAAGTGTTCCTACGTACAGCAAGCCACCTGCGATGGCGAACAGGATCGCAGGAAAGACTCCAAGGAATATCCCTCCCGCCAGTCCGCCGCCGACCCATGCCAGAAAGCCATAGGCGATCTGATTGAACGCCAATCCTGTTCCAGTCTGACGCGCAAACTTCTCGGGATCGAATTTCTTCTTCGGTTGGGCGATGCCCATTGCTCGCGCCATGCCAGCTTCATCTACGGTACGGCGCCATCCAAAAGCAATCGGGATGGCTGCCAACGCCAACGCGCCAATAATTGAAATCAATGTGATCATGCTATCTCCATACAAACCAAAATGCGAGTTCCTGCGCACCACCGTTTGCAAGCCAGACGGCAAAGTAAATGCCTACAACGCCCAGCAGGACGGTCAAGAATGGATAAACTCCGACTTCGTTCCATGCGAGGTCAATAGGTCGCATGGTTGCTTGAG
>CAILWD010000225.1 GCA_903837815.1 uncultured Chloroflexota bacterium
CTCTTCCCACGCGGCAGAGTCCGAACCACGCGGAAGGTATTGCCCTCGTAAGCAAAGGTCAACGCCACTTCGGCGGCTTTCACATCCTGATTCAAGTTGATGACATCCGCGCTCTTGCCTCGCGCCTCACCGAACAACGACCAGGTCATTGCATCCAACAACGAAGACTTGCCCGCGCCGTTTTGTCCCGAAATACAGGCAAGGTCAAACGAGTTGAAATCAAGTTCAACCGGGGCGCGGTACGAGAGAAAGCCTGCAATGCGAAGGTGAAGAGGAATCATCGAAAATATCCTGTGACGGCCGAAAGGTTCTAGAAACCTTTCAGTTCTGGAAAATAATCATGGATTATAATCCACTCAATATGGTTGAGTCTCAACTACCCCGCACCCGCTCGCGCATGGCCCTCATGATCGTCATTCTCGTCACAATTCCCTGTTATTGTGCCGGCTTTATTGCCCTGTCCATGGCCCCAGATAAACATGCAACGCCCACATCAACCGCCGCTATTACCATCACAGATACCGGTACGGCACTCTCCCCCACCGTCAGCGCAACTCCCGAGATAGCGACGTCCACCGCGACGGCCACTGCAACCCAAACACCCACACCAACCCCAACGGTTACCGTCACGTTGACCCCCTTCCAGCCGAATACCAATACGCCCACAGCCACAGTCACATCGACCATGACTCAAACCTTTACGCCCACCTTTACCTTTACCCACACACCGACACCCACCGCAACTTTCACGAACACATCCATGCCGACAATCACACCAACTCCCACCATCACGCTGACGCCGACCATCATACCGTCCGCTTCGCCAACCGCTTTTGGCGGCGGATAAACTCACCGAGACTCCCGCAAAGGGGTCTCTTTTTTTCAAGGACTATGAGCGATATTCTTCCTTTTCTGAAATCCATGATCTCCGTTGCGGGGCTTTCGGGATACGAGACCCCAATCGCGGATTTGATTCACAAGCAGTGGACTCCGCTTGCGGATTCGGTCAGCCGCAGTAGGCTGGGATCGGTCCACGCGCTGAAAGCTGGTTCTGTTTCTGACGGCTCATCCCGCCCCTCGGTCTTGATCTCCGCCCACATGGATGCCATCGGGCTGATGGTCTCGCGCATCGCGGACGGCTTTTTGCATGTCACCAACATCGGCGGACTTGACCCACGTGTTTTGCCTGGAACCCCCGTCACGGTGTACGCCTCCAAAACAGGCGAAGAACTCTACGGGGTCATCGTCATGCCGCCCGCGAATCTCCTGCCCGCAGGGAAAGGCTCAGGCGTCGTTACCCTGCCTCACCTTCTCATTGACATGGGACTCGCGCCCGCCGAAGTCACGAAGCGGGTTGAGGTTGGCGACCGAGTCTCCTTTGCCACCGAACCCGTCGAAATGTCGGGCGGTTTGCTCAGCGGACATTCCCTCGACAACCGCGCCTCCGTCGCCGCGCTTACCGTCTGCCTCGAAGAATTGCAAAATAAAAAACATGCTTGGGATGTCTGGGCGGTGGCATCGATTCAAGAAGAAACCACAGCCCTGGGCGCGATAACCTCCGCATTCCAGTTGCGTCCCACCATCGCCATCGCGCTCGATACAACCTATGGCTCAGGTCCAGGCGCGAGCGGATACGAAACCTTCCCGCTTGGCAAAGGACTCACGCTTGGGGTTGGTCCCAACAACCATCCATTTTTATACAAACGGATGAAGGAAGTCGCGGCGCGGGTTGAAATCCCCGTCAAAGACGAACCCATGCCCGAATACTCCCTCACCGATGCGGACTTCATGCAGCTCACGGCGGAGGGAATCCCGACGGTGCTGGTCAGCATCCCGCTGCGCTACATGCATACACCCGTCGAGATGGTCGCGCTCAAAGACGTCCAACGCGCGGGACGCCTGCTCGCCGAATTTGCCGCCTCGCTCGAAGCGGATTTTATGGAGAAGATCGCTTGGGATTAGCAAGTCATTGCGAGGAGCGACCCTGAGTGAAACAAAGGGGAGCGACGAAGCAATCTCCACGCAACGACATATAAAAAGAGAAACCATGTTGTCAATCGGTCAACCGCAATTCAAACTGCTCGAAAAACTTTGCAACGCCATATCCGTTTCTGGGGACGAGGGTGAGGTGCGGCGCATTGTGCTGGAACAGGTCAAGCCCTACGCCGACGAAGTCAAGGTGGATGCGCTTGGCAGTGTGCTGGTACGCAAACGTGCTGAGCGTAGTCGAAGCGCTTTGCGCGTTCTGCTCGACGCCCACATGGACGAAGTCGGCTTCATGATCGTGCATGACGAAGGCGACGGCTTGTATCAATTCAAGGCTGTCGGCGGCATCGACGAACGCCACCTGCCAGGAAAGCAGGTCATCGTCGGCAGGGATCACACAGTCGGCGTGATCGGCGCGAAACCAATTCATCTCACCACCCCGTCCGAATTGGAACACGCCCTCGATTTGGATTCCCTGCGGATCGACCTCGGCGAAGGCAAAGCAAACGTCGGCGACCGCGCCACGTTCGCCACCAGGTTCAAACGCGTGGGACCGTCGATCATGTCCAAAGCCATTGACGACCGCATCGGGATTGCGATTCTGATCGAACTCCTCAAACACCCGCCGAAGAATATCGAATTATGTCTGTCGTTCAGCGTGCAGGAGGAGATTGGCTTGCGCGGCGCGAAGGTCGCGGCTCACTACTTCGAACCCGACCTCGCCATCGCAGTGGATTCCACGCCCGCGCGTGATCTGCCCCACTACGAGGGCGCGGAAAATTTCACCTACAACACGCGGCTGGGATTTGGTCCCGCCATTTACATGGCAAACTCATCCACGCTGGATGATCCACGTCTTGTGCGTTTCCTCGCTGAAACGGCGGAGAAGCACAAGATCAAATATCAGTTCCGTCAGCCAGGCGGCGGCGGGACAAATGCGGGCGCGATCCAGCAGGCGCGGACGGGCGTGCCCGTGGTCTCGGTCTCCGTGCCGCATCGCTACACACATTCCCCTGTCAGCATTGCGCGGGTGGAGGATTGGAAGAACACGCTGAATTTGTTGTATGCGGCATTGCAAAATATGACAGGTAAATTGGTAAACAGGTAGACACGTACACATGAATGGTCTCATTGCCTTACTTGGTTCTGGTGAATATCTCCCCGTGATGGACGAAGTGGACTCCTACCTGC
>CAILWD010000226.1 GCA_903837815.1 uncultured Chloroflexota bacterium
GCGATGCCGTTCACGCCCCAGTGGATTTGTCCGCCCGCCGCGTAATATCCGCTGGAGGTCTTGGCTTTGTTTCCCAAATAAAGCGAAAGCCCGATGACAAAGACAACAAAGATGAGGAATACGATGATTGCCATGGGTTATGCCTTTCCCTTTTCGGAATCCTGCTTTTCAGCCTTCGCAAATTCTGCTTCCTTTTTGCGGCACATCCAGTCATAGATCAGGGCTTCGATCAGCGCCACGATGATAAGCGCGAAGCCGTAGACTGTGGCCAGGTTCAGCCCTGCAAAAACAATCGCCGCCATTGCCAGCGGACTGAGCAAATTGACGGCGACAAACCCGGCATAGAAGAGAGAGTAGAACGCAAACATCCAAATCCCCAAACGCATCTTGTAGGGTCCCGCAGGGTCTTTTCCTGTGGGCTTTGCAGGTTCATGTAACATGACGATGGCTCTCCTTATTAAGTTTTTTGGCGTGCTCGCGCAAATTATAAACTATCCACCCTAAAACAGATAGGAAATGTGAAATAACGAACAAAGTTACTTTTGCCATAAAACCCCATTGCGGCTGTTTGCTGAAAAGGTGAAGGCGCACACCTCAAGTTGTGATTATCGTCACTAACACATCCTGCCGGGTCTTGCTATCCTTGCTTTGCTGGAGGACTCACCTCCAATCTTCAAGTTGAATCCAAGGAACCTTTTATGAGTGACTATCGGATCGCAACCCATCCCATTCTTTCCATCCCCCAAACGGAAACAATCGAATTTACATGGCAGGGGCAAAAGCTCCAGGCGCAGGCGGGCGAGACCATCGCGACGGCGCTGTTTGCAAACGGCATCCGCACCTTCGGCTACCATCCCAAGGACGGCTCGCCACAGGGCATTTTCTGTGCGAACGGGCAATGCGCCCAATGCACGGTCATCGCGGATAAATTGCCGGTAAAGTCGTGCATGGCGCTGGTCCAGCCCGGCATGGCAGTGGAGCCGGTGACCGCCCTGCCCAAACTGCCTGACGCCCCACCCGTCAGCGGATTCAAGCCGACCGAGCTTTTGCAGGTGGACTGCCTGATCATCGGCGGCGGACCCGCTGGACTCTCGGCGGCTGTCGAACTCGGTCAACGCGGAGTCCAGACCCTGGTCGTGGACGACAAACACCGTCTTGGCGGGAAACTGGTTCTGCAAACCCACCGCTTCTTCGGCTCGATCAACGCCTGCTACGCCGGCACGCGCGGCATCGACATCGCCACCAAACTTGCCGATGATGTGGCGAAAATCCCGTCCGTGACCACCTGGCTCAACAGCACAGCCGTCGCCGTGTTCAGCGACCAAAAGGTGGGCGTGGTGCGCGACGGAAAAGATTACGTCCTCATCGAGCCGAAGACCATTCTGGTTGCCACCGGCGCGCGCGAAAAGTCCCTGACCTTCAAGGGCAACACCCTGCCCGGCGTGTACGGTGCGGGCGCATTCCAGACCTTGGTCAACCGCGATTTGGTGCGCTGTTCCGAGCGGCTGTTTATCATCGGCGGCGGCAACGTCGGGTTGATCGCCGGCTACCATGCCCTGCAAGCGGGAATCGAAGTAGCGGGACTGGTCGAAGCCCTGCCCGAATGCGGCGGTTACAAAGTCCACAAGGATAAGCTTGTCCGCATGGGCGTGCCGGTCATGACCTCTCATACCATTTTGAGCGCCAACGGCACGGACTCGGTGGAGTCGGTGACAATTGCCGCAATCGACAAGGATTGGAAGCCGATCCCCGGCACCGAGCAAACCTTTGCCTGCGACACTTTGCTGGTAGCGGTGGGTCTCGACCCGGTGGATGAGTTCTACAAGAAGGCGCAGGAGTTTGGTCTTTCGGCGTTTGCCGCTGGCGACGCGGACGAAGTTGCCGAAGCCTCCGCCGCGATGTTCTCCGGCAAGATTCGCGGACTTGAAATTGCCCGCGCTCTCGGCTGTGACGTGCCCGACGTCCCCGAAGACTGGTTCCGCACTTCGGAGATTCTCAAATCGCGTCCCGGTGAGATCACCCACGAAACCGTCCCCGACGATGAAGTGGTTTATCCCGTTTTGCATTGCAGTCAGGAAATTCCGTGCAACCCGTGTACCTCGGTTTGCTCACAGGGTTCGATCATTATTGACGAGATGGACATCCGCAAAGTACCCGATTACATCTCGAAGCAGATCGGCAAGGAATGTATCGCCTGTGAGAAGTGCGTCACCATCTGCCCCGGACTGGCGATCACACTGGTGGATGTCCGCAAGGAGGAAGCCGGCACCGCGCTGGTGACCATCCCCTACGAATTCGAAAAAGGCTCGATCAAGACTGGCGACCATGTGACCGTGCTGAACACCGTCGGCGTGGCGCTCGGCAGCGTGGAGGTTGTCCGCGCGCGCATTGCCAAGACAACCGACCGCACCGTGCTGGTCAAGGTCCGCGCTCCGCGTGAGATTGCGAATCAGATTGCGGGAATCGAAATCCAGAACAAGGAAGTCAGCGCGCCGCTGGAGCAATACGTCGAGCGGTTGACCGATGACCTGATCGTTTGCCGCTGTGAGCGGGTGACCTTGGCGGAAATCAAAGCCATCATCCAGTCCGGCGTTCACGACATGAACGAGATCAAAGCCATCACGCGGGCGGGGATGGGAGCCTGTGGCGGAAAAACTTGCAGCAGCCTCATCAAACGCGCCTTCCGCGAGTTGGGCGTGCCAATGGCTGAAATCACCGAGAACGTTGCCCGCCCGATGTTCGTCGAAGTGCCGTTTGGCGTTTTGGCTGGCGTGGAAAAGTGAAAATCTTTTTACCGCGAAGAGCGCGAAGAACGCAAAGATTTTTAAAAGGTTTTCTTGGCGCACTTAGCGGGCTTTGCGGTTAAAAGGTTTTGGAGATAACGCATGGATAAAAATACATACGACACCATCATCATCGGCGCGGGGAGTGTGGGGACTCCGCTGGCGTGGCAGTTGGCAGACGCGGGCCAAAAAGTTTTGGTGCTGGAACAATTCGCCAGTGTGGGACAAGGCTCGAACAAGGAAGCCATCGGCGGCATCCGCGCCACTCACTCCGACCCGGCAAAGATCGGCATTAGTTTGAAAAGCCTCGACATCTTCTCCACCTGGCACGAGAAATACGGCGATGATATCGGCTGGCAGCAGGGCGGTTACTCGTTCGTGGCGTATCGTCCCGAAGAGGAGAAGACCCTCAAAGACTTGCTGGTGATTCAAAAGCAATATGGTCTGGATATTGACTGGTACGACAAAAATGAATTTCTGAAAATCGTTCCTTCGCTCAATCCCGATGGGCTGATCGGCGGCACGTTCTCCCCCGGCGACGGTAGCGCCTCGCCGATGCTTTCAGCGCTGGCGTTCGAGAAACAGGCAAGGCTGAGCGGTGTGGAATTCCACTATAAGGAAGGCGTGCGCGGAATTGCGCGGACGAACGGGCGCGTTGGTGGTGTCGTCACCGACAAAGGGACCTACAGCGCCGGGCTGGTGGTCAACGCGGCTGGACCGTGGGGCGGGGTGGTTGCCAAACTGGCTGGCGTGGATGTGCCCGTCAACCCCGATTCACACGAAGGCGGAATCACCGAACCCGTCGCGCCTTTCCTCAAGCCGATGGTGGTGGACATCCGCCCGACGGCTGATTCAGCGAACTATTATTTCTACCAGCACCATACGGGACAAATCATCTTCTGCATTACGCCCAACCCGCCGATTGTCGGCTTCGACCACCGCGAGACCTCGGTCTTTTTGCCCCAGGTCGCTAAGCGGATGTTGGAGATCATGCCCTGCCTGCAAAACATCAAAGTGCGGCGCACCTGGCGCGGCTCGTACCCGATGACTCCGGACGGCGCTCCGATTGTGGGCGAGGTGGACGGACTCGAAGGCTACTTCAACGCCGTCGGCATGTGCGGACAGGGCTACATGCTGGGTCCCGGTCTGGCGGTTTTGCTCAGGCAGTGGATCACCGGCGAAAACGCCGCCGAAGCGAAGAAGATTCTCGCCCCATTGAGTTTGTATCGTGATTTTGGAAAGAAGGAAAAGTTGAAGTAGTAGGGAGGTAGGCAAGTACACAGGTAGACAGGCAACAAAAAGACCTGGCGCAAGAGCTGTCAGGTCTTTTCTATTGGTGGCTCTCCCGTTTCTGGCGGGACAAAAGACGATGAACCATTTCTTTGCCACAGATTTCACCGATTTTTACTCAAATCTGCGCTAATCCGTGTGATCCGTGGCTATGGTTTTGGCTTTCTTATAAAAACGGTAGAGACCTGTTGGTTCATATTTTCCCAATCAAACTTGTGTAGAACTCGCAGGCATCAAGAATCTGGTTGACTTCACAGCTTTCATTTCGCATGTGAGCCAGTTTGTGTTCGCCGGGACCAAAGCCAATGGTGGGGATGCCCATGCTGACCGGTGTCACCGCGTTGGTGCTGAAATCCCAAAACTCATATTCAGTGGGTTCGCTGCCAAAACTTTCACGATACGCTGCAATGCAGGCCTTTGAAAGTTCATGCTCCAGATCGATCTTCCACGCCAGATGGAACGGCTCGTACTGGATGTCCATTCCCGTCCAACTTTTTCGGTGGAGCGTCCCAATTTCCCAACTTGCGTTTTTGCCTTGAATCAGACTATCCATTTCCTGACGGATAGCTTCTTCGGTTTCGCCTGGAATTATTCTTCTGTCCAGGTAGACTTCGCACTCTGAGGGGACGGCGTTCAACGATACGCTGACGCTGGAAATCTTGGACATGACCAGCGTCCCGCGTGGGTTGCCCTTTTTCATCAATTCGAGGTTTGTCCTGTCCACCCGCTGGATGATCTCCGCCATTTCGTAAATGGCA
>CAILWD010000227.1 GCA_903837815.1 uncultured Chloroflexota bacterium
GTATATTTGCTCGAGGCGGCAAGTCCCACCGCGTAGAACGAAGCGAAAATCCACAACTTGTTTTTGGTCAATTGATACTTGATCGAAAAATAAACACACAACACGGTAAAGAATTGCAGGTACAGATCGTTGTGCGCGAAACGGGCATTTGCCGAGGCGATGCCACTCGCAATATAAAGCAGCCCCGCCAGCGCCGAAATCTGCCTGCTTGCGCCGAGGTCACGCGTCAAAAAATAAATCAACGCCGCCACTGCCGCGCCCAGCAGGGCTGAAACCAATCGCGCTGCCGTGAAGAAGGCGTAGTCAGCGAAGCCCAGACCGAAGACGAGTTTACCCACTGCAAACATCACATACTTCGGCAAAGATGGATAATTGAAATCGGGTTCCGTCACGTCGAATATAATTTCCCCGCGCAGGGCGCTCGATACGCGCCAGACCAATTCATCGGGATTCCACAACGCGGGCAGTCCCCAGGTGACGCCGGGAATCGTCACAGCCAGAAAGAGCAGGAACAAAAGAAGCGGAATCGATTTCTCGCGTAAAAATTTTACCGGCATGGCTACTCCTTCTTCGGGCAGGTCAACCCGTCCCAGGGCGACGAAACCAGCAATTGGTCGTTTACTTTGACCAGCAATGCCCTGGCGAAGCCTTCCTGTCTGCAGCCCGCCACAAACACATCCGAGGCATGGGGGAAATATTGCGGAGCCTCTTCCAACGGCAGGTAGATGAAGAACTGTCCGGAACCGACCAGGGTAAATTGGATGCGGTTGAATTGACTTGCCGCCATCAGATTGGGACTGGTCTCGCCCCAGAAATTTCCCTGCTCATAATAAGATGGATATAACGCCCGCCCATACATGACGACCGCGTCTGGTTCTGTTTCGAGGAATTTGGTCAGCGCCTCAGCCGTGACCCGCCCATCGCCGTCGAGTTGCATCTTTTCGATGATGGCGCCCGCTTCCAGCGTCGGATAACGTTGTGGCAAAGCCAGTTCCATCAGCGGCAATGACAACCCCACCAGCAGGAATCCCGCGATGACCGCGTAAGTTTTCTGTTGGAAAAAGGAAGGGGCGATTTCCACGCTTGCTTGTTCCTCCACCGGCTTTCTGTTCCAAACCACAGCCGCGATCATCCAAACCAGTTGGATCAACCCGATGGAGGAATACATCTGCGCCACCCAATCGACGGGCATGATGAAGCGCCAACCCGAAATCCGCGCTGTGACCACGCTCAGGCTGTAGGCAAAATGCAGCAACAGCGGCATGAATCCCAAAAAACCCAGCCGCTTGAATGCCGCGCCGACGCCAAGGGCGATCAATCCGAGGTTGAGGAGGAACATCAGGCCGTAGGCGTTGCCGAGGGCAATATATGGGTCGCCCCAAAAAGGCAATTGTTTGACGTAGGAAAACAGGTCGTATAACCTGAACGACATCGGCAGGTAAACGACGGAACAAATCTCGTTGTGGATGAAATACGTGGAATAGACTCGCGCAATCTCCAGCGGATGATTGAGGACGTAGCGAACTATCTGCGACTTGATGCGGGCGGAGTATTCGTCGAAGGTTTCTCCTGGCAACTGGTCAACCGTTTCGGTCGGCTCGACGTACCCGCTCCCAAACAGGCGGATGTAAAAGCCGGTATTTTCGACCACCGGCTTTCCAACCACCTGATAATTCCGCCAGACCCAGGGCACAACCACGATCAGCAGTCCCAGCGCGAAGACCAAAGTCTGCCGCAGGGCTTTTTGCCATGAAAATCTGCCGCTGAATATGATTCCCAAGAGCAGGACGGGCAGGAGCAACTGCGCCTGACTCCGCATGAGTACCACAAGCCCAAACGAAGCCCCGGCGGCAATGCCCAACGGGTAATTTTCCTTTGAATTTCTCAACCAGTTGATGAAGGCAAAGACCATCACCAGCATCAAGGCCGCTGTTGGCAGGTCGGAGAGAATCAATTTGGAATGACTGACTTCGAGGATATTGGTCAGCGCGATGGAATTCTTTTCACGGAAAATCAGCAAGATCGCCGATAGGACTCCCGCAGTCGGGCTTCCCATGCGGGAGACCAAAAGAAAGGCAAACGCCGGCATGAGCGCCAGCGCCAGCGTCTGCAAGCTCAGGATGAGGTTGTAGTCCTGTCTGCCAATGAAGTGCAGGGCTGTGAGGAAGAAAATGTAGAGCGGGCGCAGGATGACGGTCAGTTCCCTGCCCTGCCCGATCAGGATGCTTTGTGAGAGGGTGTCGTAGAAGCCCGAATCTGAATAGGGATAGGATTCAAAATTGGGCGGGGTGGGGGCGGGGGTGAAGTAACTCAGCCGACGCATCGGTTCGGCCTGCCAGATGAGGAAGGCGGCAAGCCACAATATAAGAAAGGCGAAGACCTCGAACTTCGGCGTTTTCAGGCGGTTTTTCAACAGCGCGAATAGCAGGCTGACGAAAAGCGCGATCAAGACCTGGCTAAACAGGATCGGCGCGCCGGGTCTGTGCCAGCCGTATTTTTCGGGCTGGATGCCGATTCCGCTCCACGCCACCCAGGTTGCGGTGATTGCCGCCAGCGCCATGAGAATTGCCGCAACCGTGAAGACGGGTTTCCATTCGCGCAGGTTTTGCAGTTGGAATTTCCCTCCGCGCCACAGGAATTGTCCGAGCAGGGTTTGCGCGCCGATCAATCCGCCGAGGTAGATCAGCGGGGCGAGGCGTTCGGCAGCCGGGGCGTAATCTCCGAGCCGGGTGACGGGAGTCAACAAAAGGGTAAGTCCCGCAGGTATCAGCAGAGAGGAGGCAATGAGCAGAGCAATTCGTTTCCAGCGCAGGCTCAGAATCCCATCGATCGGCGCAATGAATTGCCGGTCTGCGGCAAACATCCATCCAAAGAAAAAGAATGGAATTGCCGCGCCCGCAAGTAAAACCAGTCGGCTGGCTGAGTATCCGGCGAGAATGGCGTTGCCAGTATCCGACGGGAGGGATGCCAGCCAATAAAAAGCAAGCGCGCTTTCGAGGAGAGCCAAAAGCGCGTTGGATTTTAAGATCAATGATTTGTTGTACTGCAAAATATCACACCTCGTGTTCTGGCGTTTCGGCGAGCAACTCGATCAGCGTGACCGAGTCTACCGAGAGGTCTCCCGTTACAAACTCGGGGCGGATGCGGTTGCCCATTTTTTTGAACTCTTCCTCGCGCCGCGCCAGCACGTTGATTTTCACCTGCCCAAAATGTTTCTCGAACATCTTCTGGTAGGCTGGCAGCCGGTGGCGGTTTAGGTTGCTGGTTGGGTTGAGGAAGGTTGTCCAAATATCTTCGGAGTATGCAAGCATCTCGAAGGGGAATTTGAA
>CAILWD010000228.1 GCA_903837815.1 uncultured Chloroflexota bacterium
AGGATTCCGCGATTGAGCGAGAAGAGGTGCATGTAGCGGTCGAGTTCGTGGTCGATTGCCGCCGCCGCTTCGCCGCCATTTTTGGGCGGGGTGGGACGGAACCAGTATTCGGAGCGGTTGCCCAGCCGTTTGACAATCCATGGCAGGTCGAATTCTTTGATGACGCCTTCGACTCCCGCTGTGAATTGTTCCTGCAAGACGATTGCCCGCTTGTAAAAATCTTCGGTGAGGACGTGCTGGAAGGTGGCTTTCATCGCTGCGATGGATAGGGCGTTGCCCGCCAGCGTGCCGCCGATGCCGCCCACGTCTGAGTCTTCGAGGACGAGTTTGGCGGCGAAGGCTTTGGAGACTTCCTCCGTGAAGCCGTACACCGCCGCAGGAACTCCGCCCGCGATGGGTTTGCCGAGGGTGAAGAAATCAGGCTTGAGACCGTGCGCGACGGTGTATCCGCCCGTTCCCGTGCAGATGGTGTGAGTCTCGTCGATGATGAGATATGTGCCGTATTTGCGGGTCAGTTCGCGCAGGGCATCATGGTAGCCCGCGTCAGGGTGGATAATGCCGATGTTGGTCATAACAGGTTCGGCGAGGACTGCGGCAACTTCACGCGAAGAAAGCGCGGTTTCGAGCGCGGCAATGTCGTTGAACTCGATGACTTTGGTCGTCTCGATGGGGTCAATCTGCGGACCCATATTGTTGGCGCGGGAGCCTGGCGTGCCTTCCTCGTCCAGCGTGATGAAGGTCTCGTCCACCGTGCCGTGATAGCAATAATTGAAGACGAGGACTTTGGGACGCCCCGTAATCATGCGAGCCATGCGGAGGACGAAGCGGTTGGCGTCTGTGGCGGTCAGCGCGAACTGCCAGTAGGGCAGACCGAAGCGGCGCTGGAGCTCCTCGCCAACTTCGACGACATCTTCATACGGCAGCATGAGCGTGATGCCTTTTTGAATTTGTTCGTTGATGGCTTTGAGCGTGGCTTCGGGCGCGTGTCCCGTCATTGCGCCCGTGTCGCCGAGACAAAGGTCGAGGTACGAGTTGCCGTCCACATCGGTGAAGTGCGCGCCCTTTGCTTCTTTGACAAAGACGGGGAAGGAACCCGCCCAGCGCACCATCCACAACATCGGCACGCCGCCATCGAGCGACTTCCGCGCGCGCTGGTAAAGTTCGTAAGATTTGGGGTGACTCTTGCGGAAGAGTTCTTCTTCCGATTTGAGGAGTTGTTCAAGTTTGGAGCGGTCGAGTGTTTTCATGTTTTTTTTGGGGAAAACGTACACGAGTAAACAGGTAGACAAGTAAACACTTGCGCCTGACTACCTGTGTACTTGTTTACTTGTCTACTTGATATTGTCCTTCAACGCCTTGCCGAAAATCTTCAAGCCGTCGTTGATTTGCTCGGCGGTGACATTCAGCGGCGGGATCCAGCGCAGGGTGTTGTCGTAGGTTCCGCAGGAGAGGAGCAGCAAGCCCTGTTCTTCGGCGGAGTGAATCACATCCTTGACCAGTTGCTTGGCTTTCGCCTGCTTGCCGTCCACGATGAATTCGGTGCCGACCATCAAGCCCAGCCCGCGCACGTCGCCAATTTGCGGGTATTCTTCCTGATATTTTCGCAGACCTGTCATCAGTTGCAGACCGCGCTCGGCGGCGTTTTCAATCATCTTCTCGTCGCGCATGGCGCGGATGGTGGCGACGCCCGCAGCACACGCGACAGCGTTTCCGCCGTAGGTTCCGCCGATGGAGCCGACATCCAACTTCTTCATAATTTCGGTGCGGCTGAACACCGCCGAAAGCGGCATTCCAGAGGCGATGCCCTTGGCAGCAGTGATAATGTCGGGGACGACGCCGAAATGTTCGAGGGCAAACCATTTGCCCGTGCGCCCAAAGCCCGATTGCACTTCGTCGAAGATGAGCAGGATGCCGTGCTTGTCGCACAGTTCGCGCAAGCCCTTCATGAACGAAGCGGGCGGCACGATGTATCCGCCTTCGCCCATCACAGACTCAATCAAGATGGCGGCGGTGTCTTTGGGCGCGGTCTGCGAGGCGAGCAAATACTCAAGCTGTTCCAACGCATACGCGGAGGCTTTTTCTTCGCTCATGCCGAGGTGGAAGGCATACGGAAATGGGGAAACAAAAATGCCAGCAGGTAGGGGACCAAAGCCCGTGCGGTAGCCTGTCTTGGAGGTGGTCAACGCCATCGTGGCGTGAGTCCGCCCGTGAAAAGAGCCGTTGAAGACGATGATGTTCTGCCGTCCCGTTGCGGCTTTGGCAATCTTGACCGCGTTCTCCAACGCTTCAGCGCCAGAGTTGGCAAAGTAGAAACTGTCAATTGAAGGCGGCACAATCTTGCGGATTTCCTCGATCAATTGCAGCATGGGCTTGTGGATGACGATGTTTGCCTGTGCGTGCAGGAACAAGCCTGCCTGTTCGCGGATGGCTTCGACGACCTTCGGGTGGCAATGCCCGGTGTTGGTCACGCCAATTCCGCTGGTGAAGTCGAGCAGTTTCTTGCCGTCGTCGGTATAAATGTACGAACCTTCAGCGCGGTCGGCAACAAAATTGAAAATCCGACTCCACGCGGGGGTCATGTGGGGGAAGTTGTCTTGATAGAGTTGAGTGGTCATGGTAATCCTTTTTGCATATTATAGAATAACCTTAAGGCAGTACACGGATTACGCTGATTTCACGGAATGCACGGATTTTTTTCAAAAAATAAAAATCCGTGTTTTGTCCGTGTCATCTGCGTAAACCGAGTTTAAAGGTTTTTCTTTGCAAACTTCGCTTCAAAAAATTTACGCTGGCAAATATTCCGCCGCCCATTCGACATCGTGCTTCTTGAGCGTCTCGGGGGTGGGGACGCCGTCGGGAGTCCAGCCAGCCATCTTGTAGTATTGCCCGATGGCGGTGTCCACTTCCTCATGCGTCAGGGCGAAACCAGCCGTGGGACCAGTCCCAGCCAGCGGCTTGAAGAACTTCTTCGGCAGTTTATCGTCCTTGCGACCAAACCCTTCGCGGGCATTGAAGGTGCGGAAGAGGTCCAGTCGTCGTCGCCCGACTTCCATCAATTCGTCCATTGTCAAATCCCAACCCGTAACCGCTTTCATCATCGCCAGGGTGTCCTTGGGATCGTAAAGCGTCCACGTGGGACCAAAAACAAACTGGCAGAGTTCGGCGGAATCCATCATCGAGTAGAAGACTTCGGTCTCATATCCAAAGCGGACTTTCTCTTCGGTGAGACTGTAGGCGGGTTGGGGCGAGCCAAGCCCAATCTGCTTCAAACGGTCGAGATTGAAATCGCCGATACCTTCCTCGTAGTAGGGGTCGTGCTCGCAGGATTGATGATCGGCGCCAAAGGGATTGACCGCGTAAATCAATGCGAGGACACGCTTGGCTTGCGGCATGTGAGCAGGAGCTTCCGCTCCCTTGACCGTGATGAGACACTCGTCCGCGCCATTGCCCCAAACTTTAGCGACGCGCTCAGAACCCTGTCCCAGCAGTTTGCCGAACGGCGTACTGGCGGTCACAATCTGATTCAACACTTCGAGCATGGCTTCGGCGTTGCCAAATTTCAGTTCGACGCCGCCCGTCTGTTCCTTGCCGATGATGCCCTTCTCGTAGCATTCCATCGCAAAGGCAATCGTCGCGCCGCAGGCGATGGTATCCACCGCGTATTCGTTGCAGATTTGATTCGCCATCGAAACCGCCGCGAGATTATCCACGCCGCAGTACGAGCCGAATGTGCCGAGGGTTTCGTATTCGGGACCGCCGTAGCGCGGGTCAACCTTGTACGGTCCTTCGTTGATTTCCACCACGCGCTTGCACTTGACCACGCAGGCAAAGCAGGTGTCGCGTTCCTTCAAAATGGTCTCTGCCATCTTCTCACCGCTGAGCGGGTCGCAGCCCTCGAACTGACCTTCGCTGTAGTTGCGGGTCGGGTATGTGCCGATGGTATTGTTGAAGAGCACCACCACCGCCGTACCGAATTTGGCAAGCCCGTCCATGTCGCCGTTTTCGGGGAGAATTTTCACGCCGTTGCGATTCAATTCGGTCAGAGTCTTTTGGTCTGCAACGCTGACTTTGTGCGAACCATGCACCGCAACCGCCTTGAGATTCTTGGAAGCCATCACACGCCCCATGCCCGTGCGTCCGTTGTGACGGTTGGACATGGAAACCATGGTCGAGAACAGCACGCCGTTTTCCGCGCCCATACCATGCTGTAGGATTTCCGCTTTCGGGTGAACTTCCGCATGGAGAATATCATCCACTTCCCCCGTCTTCTTGCCGGTCAAATGTGCCGCGTCGCGCAACTCAGGTTTGCCGTCCAAAATGGCAAGGTACACAGGCCTGGGTGATTTGCCCCGGACGACGATTCCGTCGAAGCCTGCAAATTTTAATTGGGCAGGGAAAAACCCGCCGCTCTGCGAATCGCCAATGCCGCCGCTGATCGGAGACTTGGCATTCACATTCAAACGGCTCTGTCCCGAAATTGCCGCTCCAGTCGTTACGCCAGCCATCAGCGTCAACACGTTTTCAGGGCCAAGCGGGTCCGCGCCCTTTGGAACTTCGCGCAGGATATAGTGCATTCCCATCGCGCTGCCGCCGAAATACTTGCGGTAGAAAGCCTCCTGCGGCTCCTCCACCGTCAAAGTTTCTTTCGTCAAATCCACGTGCAGGATCTTACCGATATAACCGTTTGGCATTTCGTCCTCCTGATAGGGTTTGTGAATGTTTTTTCAATTATACAATTGCCGGCAGGTTATGGCAATTGATTTTTTCCGAAAAAGACGAGACGAGTGTAATTAAGCGATTTTTCCTACATAAATAATGATTTCCATTTCCCATCCGACGATTGATTCTGTTTCGATGGAATTTATTCGTCCTTCAAGGCATCTTCGCCCGTCTTGGGCTTGGAGCCAATCTCGACCAACTGCACCTGAACCTGATACCGTTTCTCGCCGATCTGAATCTTGCCCATGCCGAAGAATCCGCGCGAACCGGTCTTGAAAAGCTTTTCGGCGGCTTGCAAAATTCCCACCACTTTTTCATTTTCCTTGATTTCAACGATTAGCATGACGTACTCCTTTTTTTGGGGATTGACTTTTCTCTACTGCGCAAATCATTTTTACCGCGAAGAAGCGAAACGCGCAAAGTTTTTTCAGCAATTCCAAATCTAAACCCCTTTGCCACAGATTTACACCGATTGTCACGGATTTTCAAACCCAAATCAGTGCAAATCCGTGAAATCAGTGGCTGGGTTTGTTAATCGGGTTGGTTTTCACTTCAGATTTGGAATTGCTGAGTTTTTTTCAAGGTTATCTTCGCGGTCTTGCAACTTCGCGGTAAGAATTCTTAAAAATGCGCGGCGGCAAAATTGATTCTACACCCTGTCAAAATAATCGGGGCACGCAACAAAAAGTCACGCGCCCCGCCATTTCAATCCTTCAAATCCAACAAAAGATTAATCCTCTTCCGCCGACTGCTCGAACGGGTCAACATCGGGCACGCCCGGCTTGTACATCTTGCGGATGGGGAAGTACAACACAGCGCCCACCGCCATCAAAGCCAGCGAAACGCCAATGGAACCCCAGCCCGCTTCAATAATCTGACTGTAAAACGCAATCAGAATAATTCCCGCCAAGCTGACCGAAGCCAGAACCAAGCCAGCCATTCCGCCGGGGACTTTGGTACGCGGGCGGTCAGGCTCGGTGCGGCGCAAGACCCACAGCGCGGCAATTTCCGCCAGCACCACCAGCAATTGCAGGAACACATCTGCCACCACCAGGAATTCAAAGGCATTGGTGGCA
>CAILWD010000229.1 GCA_903837815.1 uncultured Chloroflexota bacterium
AGCGACGTTCATTTGGCAGCCTTCGGTCCAGATGTGATACTTTTTCATAGGGCGCGAATTATACCAAGAGTGGTCAAGATTCGACCCCATGCTTTCGTTGGTATAATTTTCCGTATGGTTCGAAAATTACAAATCGAAATCCTGCTTTATCTATTTCTGGCAGTTGTGGTTTTGACACCCCGCATTGCGTCACTTGGCTCCTTTGCCACCCTCGATGAACCCTACTGGCTGAGCATGGGCGCAAACTTCTATTACGCGCTTGGGCAGAGGGAGTTCCAAAACACGGTCTACGAGTACCAGCCCGCCGTGACCACGATGTGGATTGTCACCCTCGCCATGCTGAACTATTTCCCGCAGTATCGCGGATTTGGTCAGGGCTATCTCGAATTCGAGAAGGGCGCGCTCGACCCCTTCCTGCTGGAGCACGGAAAATCTCCGCTGGTGTTGTTCTACGATGCGAGGCTGATACAAATTTTGTTGATTACCGCCTTGTTCCTTTTGCTGTATTTCCTGCTCCAGCGACTCATCCCCAAGCCGGTTGCATTCTTCGCCGTCCTGTTCGCCGCCTTCGACCCGTATTTCCTCGGCATGTCGCGCCTGCTCAACCATGAAGCCATGCTTTCGTTGTTCGTCATGACCTCTGTGCTGGCTTTTCTGATTTACTTTTCACAGGGGCGGAAAATCATCTTCCTGATTCTGTCGGGCGTAACGGCGGGGCTGGCGCAATTGACCAAATCCTCGGCCGTTGCCATGCTTGTGCCCATCGGCATCATCCTGCTGATGCAAGTCTTTGAACAGCGGCGGGAGGGTTTTGCAAAGGCGGTTTGGGTGCCCGCTAAAGTTTTTATTGCGTGGCTGGCGATACTGATTTTTTCATATTTTGTCTTCTGGCCCGGCATGTGGGTGGCGCCCGGCAAAATGCTTTACGAAGTGTACGGCAATGCTTTTAGTTATACATTTCAGGGGGCGCGGCTGAAAGTGACCGAAAACCTGAACGCGCCCGAATTCAACCTCGATACGGATGTCTCCGGCATCACAAGTTTGACTGGCGTGGTTTTATGGCGGACGACTCCCCTGACCTGGCTTGGCGTCCTCTTGGGACTTTCCCTGCCCTTCCTCCGCCGCAGTCTGACCCTGTCCATACGGCAGTTGTCCACCCTGTTGCTGGTCACCGCCGCCGCTTTCATTCTGATGTTCGGCATCGCCCAGGGACGCAACTCGCCGCATTATCTGCTTGCCTGTTATCTTGCGTTCAACCTGCTGGCGGGGATGGGCTGGTTCAACGCCTTGCAGTGGCTTGCAGAGCGAATTCCCGCACAGGGAAAATTGATTCAGGCTGCGGGGTTGGGTCTGCTGGCAATCGCGCAGGCTTGGAGCGCGTGGTCGTTTTATCCGTATTACTACACCTATCGCAACCCAATTCTGTACGCAGCCGGGTGGTACGCAGACTTTCCCCAGAAGCCCTATGGCGAAGGGCTGGAACTTGCGGCGCAGTATCTTGCGGCATTGCCGGGCGCAGACGATTCGACTTCCATCGTCTATTATGCGCGCGGCTGTTTTTCCTTTTTCTACCCCGGTGAAACCGCCCGCTTCAAGCCCTATTACGCAGACGACGGTCACGAGGCGGAATTAGTGCGCGAAATAAGTTCCGCCGATTACCTGGTCTTGTACGATGCCAATCAGGGAAAGATGGAAAGATACGGGCAATTGTTCGAGGCGTTATCCGCCGCAACACCGCTCCATGAAATCTGGATGGACGGCTATAAATATGCGACCATTTACAAGGTCGATGACATTCCACAATCGGTTTTCGAGGCGCTTGAAAAATGAAATCTCAAAAATACCTGCTTGCGCTCATATTATTCGCAGCGTCCATTGCGCCGCGTTTGGCGGAATTGGATTCGTTTGTCGCAGTGGACGAGCCTGCCTGGCTCACGAGAGGCGGGAATTTTTATTACGCGCTTGCCCAACGAGAATTCCAAAATACGGTCTACGAATACCACCCCTCGGTGATCAACATGTGGTACGTTGCCACTGCCATGATCGTTTACTTCCCTGAATACCGCGGGCTGGGACAGGGCTATTTCGATGTGGATAAGAATACTTTCGATCCGTTCTTGCTTGAACATGGGAAAACGCCCCTTACCTTGTTGCATATCAGCCGCATCTTTCAGGTGATTGTCATCTCCCTGTTTATCCTGCTTATTTTTCACTTCCTGTCCCGTTTGGTGGGGGAGAAAAAGGCGTTTTTTATCGCCGCATTTTTATCCGTTGCCCCCTACTTTTTGGGACACTCGCGCCTGTTGAGCCATGAAGCCATGGTGGCGACCTTCTCGCTTGCATCCATTTTTGGGATGATGGCCTATCTCGAATCTGAAAGGAAATGGTTCTACCTGCCGCTTTCTGCCGCCGCCGCCGCCCTTGCCCAATTGACCAAATCTTCCGCAATGGCAATGTTCCCCGTCATCGGCTTGATGCTGGTTGTGGCGGTTTTCGAAAAGTCAAAGGAGCGCGGCTTTTGGTCTGCGCTGTTGAATTACCTGAAGATTTTCGGCATCTGGCTGGCGGTGATGGTTCTGGTTTATTTCATCGTCTGGCCGGGCATGTGGGTGGCGCCGGGCAAAATGCTCTACGAAGTGTACGGCAACGCCTTCAGTTACGCCTTTCAAGGCTCGCGCCTGCAAGTGACACAGGAACTCCAGCCTTCGAATTTCTCGATTGACTCGGTGGGCAGCACCGCTTCAATGTATACCCGCTTCATTTTCGAATCAGGGACAGTCGTCACCTGGGCGGGCGTTACCCTCGCCCTGGCGTCCCTCTTCCTGCGCGGCAAAAAGTCGCCCGCCCCGCTCGAGAAGAAGATTTTTGCCTACCTTTTCATCGCCGCCGTCATGTTTGTCCTGATGTTCAGCGTGGCGCGGGGATTGAATTACCGCCATTATGTGATGACCTCCCATGTCAGCGTGAGTGTGATCGGCGCTCTGGGCTGGGCAATCTGGATCGAGTGGCTGGTTGGCAAATGGGAAAGCAGGAAGAAACTCGAAGTTGGCTCCGTTATGGGGCGGAGGATTCAGGTTTGGGGTGCGGCGCTGTTGATCGTCATCCAATTTGCAGAAGGCGCGGCTTTTTATCCCTATTATTACACTTACTACAATCCCATCGTTGCCGCGCTGATGGAGACTCCTCCCGCTTCGAATTATGGCGAGGGTATCGAACTGGCGGCCGCGTACCTGGCTCAGAAACCAGACAGCGCCTCGCTTGCCGTTTTTTCATATCGCGGGCGCGGGCCGTTCTCCTACTTCTTCCCCGGCGAAACCATCATCCTCAACCCCGTGTACATGGACGAACCGGGGATGCCGACGGTATTCGAGAGGCTGGGACGGTCAGACTACATGGTCGTCACCGACACTTTGGAGTTTCGCTCCGAGGGAACGCGGCGGTTCATGCGGGCGCTGCGCGCGACCCCGCCCGAATATTCCATCCTGCTCAAGGGCGTCTCGCCGATTCACATCTACCGCGTTGCCGACCTGCCGCCTTCGTTCTATGAAATGTTGAGCAAATAAAAGGAAACTCATGAAAATTTTGATTGCAGGACTTGGCTCCATCGGGCGTCGCCACATGCGGAATTTGATCGCGCTGGGCGAAACGGATATCGTCCTCTTTCGCACGCGCAAGGCGACCATGCCCGAAGATGAACTGGCGGGGTATCCCGTCGAAACCGATTTTGGGGAAGCCCTCCGAAAACACAAACCCGACGCTGTGATTGTGGCAAACCCCACCGCGCTGCATCTGGATGTTGCCATCCCCGCCGCCGAAGCGGGATGCGCCATCCTGCTCGAAAAGCCGGTCTCGAATTCGCTCGAACGGCTGGACATTTTGGAAAAAGCCGCGCAGAAAAGTGGAAGCAAAATCTTGGTCGGATTTCAATTCCGCTACCATCCCACCCTCAACAAGGCGCGGGAGTTGATTCAAACGGGGCTGCTTGGCAAAGTGTTGACAGTCCACGCGCATTGGGGCGAATACCTGCCCAACTGGCATCCCTGGGAGGATTATCGCCAGAGTTATGCCGCGCGCGCAGATTTGGGCGGCGGCGTGATTGTCACCCTCACGCATCCGCTGGATTATTTGCGCTTCCTTCTCGGCGAAGTGGAATCCATCTGGTCCTTCAACCAGCATCTTTCTTCGCTTGAAATTGATGTGGAAGATGTGGCTGAGATTGGTTTGAAATTTTCCAGCGGAGCAATCGGCGGCGTGCATTTGAATTACTTCCAGCGTCCGCCTGTGCATCGCCTCGAAATCGTCGGCACAAGCGGAACATTGAAATGGGATAATGCGGATGGCGTCTTGCATCTGCAAAAAATGCCCGCCGACTTTGGCTCCTATGCCGCCCAGCCGCCTGATCCTGTTTCTGAATCATTTTCTCCCCCCGAAGGATTCGAGCGCAACCAGCTTTTCATCTCGCAGACAAGGCACTTCATCGAAATGGCGCGTGGAGAATCCCGGCCGATTTGCAGTTTGACGGATGGCGTCTGCGCTTTGCAAATGGCGCTTGCCGCATACGAATCTCAAAAGACGGAAAAACTGGTCAGATTAAACGGTTGATGAATCAGTAACCTGCGAACCAGGCTTTTCCTGATCTATTCACATTGCACCCATGACGTTTGTCATGGGTGCAATGTTTGGATTCATGAGCATCTCTGCCGAATGATGACAAGCCTCACTCCCGGTTTTGGGCGGGGAGCCATAAAATAGCGACAGTCACTCGCTTCGTGAAAGCGACTGGCGCTTGCGATAAGGAGCAAAAAATGACAACAACCCTCCCCTCCAATCCCTCGTTTTTGAGGAAGAATCTGTTTTTCGGCGTGACGGTTTCCACCGCGCTCGTCCTTGCCATCATGGCGCTTTCGCTGGGACTGCATCTTTACAATATCGAATCCATCGGCGACGCCAACGCCTATTACACGGCGGCGGTCAAATCCATGCTGCAATCGTGGAGCAACTTTTTCTTCGTGGCGGCAGAGCCTGGCGGCTCGGTGACGGTGGATAAGCCTCCGCTGGGATTGTGGATCGAAGCAGTTTTCGCCTACTTCCTCGGCGTGAGCGGGTTCAGCGTGTCGCTGCCCAACATCCTCGCGGGCGTGTTTGGAGTTCCCCTGCTGTACGCGATGGTCAAAAAATATATGGGCGAATTGGCGGGGCTGGTTGCGGCTTTCGTCATGGCAATCACGCCGGTCTTTGTCGCCACCAACCGCAACAATACGATGGACGGTTTGCTGGTCTTCTTTTTGCTGATGGCGGCATGGGCATTCATCCGGGCCACCGAAAAGAAAAGCCTGCCCTGGCTTCTGGCTGGCGCATTCATTGTCGGACTGGGATTCAACATCAAAATGCTGCAAGCCTTTTTGCCGCTGCCCGCATTTTACGCGCTGTATTTCTTCGGCTCGCATGAAGGCTGGCTTCGCAAAATTTTCAACCTCGGCATCGCCACCGCTTTGCTGATCGGCGTTTCGCTTTCGTGGGCGGTGGTGGTGGATTTAGTCCCCGCAGACTCGCGCCCGTACATCGGCTCCAGCGATGACAACTCGGTGATGGGCTTGATTTTCGGTCACAACGGCGTTTCGCGTTTGGAGAGGGATGGCGGTGGCGGACAAACACCTCCTTCTGCGCCCTCCGACGCTGCTCAAGGCGGGCAGGGACTCCGTCAGGGTCCGCCGCAGGAGGCGTTGGATGCATGTGCAAGTTTGACGGAAGGCGCAACTTGTTCGTTCACGCAGGCAAACGGCAACACCATCAACGGGACATGCTTTACTCCGCCCAATTTGGATGCGCTGGCTTGCGCGCCTCAGGGGATGAACCAGCCCGATGGACGGGGTCAGACTCCAGCGGGGCAGACTCCGCCCCAGCAGGCGGTGGATGCCTGTGCCAATTCCACACAGGGAGCGGCTTGTTCGTTCAATCTCAAAAATGGGAACACCATCAATGGTTCCTGCATTATCCCGCCCAATTCAACTGACTTGACTTGCGCCCCGCAGGGAATGAATCCGCAGGGGCAGGGTGGACCCGCTGGCGGGCCGAATGGCGCAGGCGGCGGAACGCCATTCAGCCAGGAGACGGGAACGCCCGGAGCCTTGCGCTTTTTCACCCAGCCGCTTTCCAAACAGATGTCGTGGCTGCTGCCCTTTGCGCTCATCAGCGTTTTGCTGACTTTGTTTGCTTCAAAAATAAAACTACCGATTGAATCGGGCGCGCACAAGGCGCTCATTTTGTGGGGCGGTTGGTTGTTCACCTGCGTTGTGTTTTTCAGCATGATTTCGGGAATCTTCCATGCTTACTACGCGATTATGCTGGCTCCCGCTCTGGGTGCGATGGTCGGCGTGGGCTTTGCCCAACTTTGGGCGTGGGGCGCGGATAAAAAATGGGCGGGTGCGGCGCTGGCGATTTCGACGGCGGCGACGCTTGGTTTTCAGTATTTCGCTTCGGCGCAGTACGGGGAATTTTCGTGGTGGATGCTGGCAGGCGCGGCGCTGCTGATTTTGGGAATCGCTCTGCTCTTCATCCAGCGAAAACTTGCCTACCTTGCCATGCTGGCGGCGATGACGATTATCCCGCTTTACTGGACTGGCATGACGACGGTTTCTAATGCCAACCAAAACCTGCCCACCGCCTACACCGGCGGATACCAGCAGGCGGGTCCCGACGGAATCAATCGCCCGCGACAGCCTGGTGGCAAGGGCTTGAACATGGATGAAAACATCCTGACCTTCCTCGAAGAAAATACAAAAGATATGGAATACTTGCTGGCAGTCCCCTCGGCGCAAAACGGTTCGACTCTGGTTCTGCAAACGGGTCGCCCCGTGCTGTTCATGGGCGGGTTCAGCGGCAGCGATGAAGTGGTCACGGCGGAGGATTTATCCGCGATGGTTGCAAACGGTGAACTGCGCTACATACTCTACGGCGGTGAGCGCGGCGGCAAGCAGGATGTTTCCAACTGGCTAAAAACTTCCTGCTCGCCTGTAACCCAGTTCAGTCAGGTGACGAGCGCGGCGGGACGACAGGGCGAAGAAGGTATGACGATGAACTTGTACGAGTGTCGGTAAATCTTACAACGGCATAGTCAGCGGAACATGTTGCTCTCCGCCCAATTCAAGTCAACTGGCTTGTATGCCTGTGGGCAGACCGTCAAGTCTGTAATCGAGTGGTTCAATGTAAGCCATACCGCGATTAATTGGGAAAAGCGCAGCGCTTTCCTTGCCCCAATAAAAAGCGCC
>CAILWD010000230.1 GCA_903837815.1 uncultured Chloroflexota bacterium
GCATTGAATGGTTCGACCAGGGCGTTTGTCCCCTTGACTTGCAAATCCCAACTCTGGGGGTTATCACGGTATTCCTTTGCCAGTTTGCGCCCCAAGGCTCCCAGAGTCTCGCCATCGTGCGCCAGTGATAAGTATTTCTGACTGCCTCGCACAGCAATCGCCCGCAGGTTTTTGGAGCCCATCACCGCGCCCATTCCGTTGCGCCCATTGAAATGCCGCAGGTCGTTGGTCAGGCCTGCGTAGCGCACTCGGTTCTCGCCTCCAATCCCAATTTGAAGCACGCGGATTTTTTCGTCCCCCAATTCAGTTCGAATGGTCTCTTGCGCTTCGGCAGTTGTGCGCCCCCATATGTGGCTGGCTGAGCGGATTTCGGTGACTCCATCTTTAATCCACAGGTAGACCGGTTCTGGGGCGCGCCCGGTAACGATAATGGCCTCGAGCCCGGCCATTTTTAATTCCGGTCCCCAAAAACCACCCGCCTCTGATTCGCCGTAACCACCTGTCAACGGGGAACGCGCCGAGACAACATAGCGTGTTGCGGTGGAAACCGGCGCTCCAGTCAGCAATCCATTGGCTATCACAAGGACATTTTCCGGAGCAAATGGATCGGTGTGAGAGGGGATTTCCTTCAACATGAAATAACCCGCCAGGGCTTTTCCGCCGGGGTAAAGCCGGTAAAACTCCTCGGATAGCTCCTCGGTTTTCACAAGCCCATCAGTCAAGTTCACTCGCAAGATTTTTGCAGTGCTTCCGTATGCCATGATGCCTCCAAATTTTCAGTAGCCATGTTGAAATTCAGGCAGACTAAAAGCCTGCCTGTTTATCGAGGTATTATAGCGTCAGTATAATCCACCCTGAATAATTGTAAAAGCGCTTTTTACTACTGGCTAATCTGCGTGAGAGTATCAAACGTCTTGCGTGCGGCGCAATCTCATGGCGTATGCTGTGAAAAGGTGACGGTTATTTCTGTCCCAAATCGGTCTGCGGGTATCAGTCTGCGGCGGCGACGGATGCCAGAATTTCGGTTTCCTCTGTGTGAGCGCGGGAGGCGGTCAAATCCAAACGGGTGGAAAGATAAAGCGCCACGCCAAGCATGAGCGCTTCCATGCCGAAGAGCGAATAATACGCCAGCGCGGCGCTGCCTGTCGCGAGGCGGACGCTGTCCACGAGGATGCCGCCCGTCAGGTTGCCGACGGCGTGACCGAGCATGTTCGCCACGCCCCAGACGCCCATCAACATCCCCGCGCGGATCGGGGTGGTGAACGAGATCAGACTGCTCAACATGCCCGCGCCAGCCAAGCCAGTTCCAAGTCCCATCACAAAGACCAGACTTTTGAACATGCCCGCGTTGCCCGTCATCCCCATCACAATCAAGCCGATGAAGACGAGGATGCTGGCGATAATTCCAACACGCATAAGTTTGAGATGACCCAGCCATTTGATAAGGAAGAGTCCCGAAGCCAGCATGGACGCGAGAACACCAAGACCCCAGTACATCGTCAGGCGGGTGGTGTCGCCGACAGACATGCCGAGGACGAGAGCGCCGTAGGGTTCGAGCAGTGCGTCCTGTGCCAGCGTGCCGATGAAGGTGAAGATGACCAGCGTGAAGAGAATCCGCACCTGCGGGTCGGCGAAGACCACGTCACGCAGAACCTGCTGGAAGGGAATCTTCCGCGCCTGCTCCGAAGCGACTTCCACGATTTGGGTTTTGGATTCCTGTCCGATAGCGGCGAAGGTGGCGAGCAAAAAGACGGCAACCGCCACACCCGTGGCGACGCCCAAGAGTTTGGCGGGGTCGTAGGTTTCGAGCGCCTTGCCGATGAATCCCGCGCCCATCACCGAGCCAAGCAGGGTGGCGACTTCATAGAACGTGA
>CAILWD010000231.1 GCA_903837815.1 uncultured Chloroflexota bacterium
GTACGCCGCTTTCTTCGTACTTCACGCACTGGGGCTTGTTCCTCTTCATCATCGCCTTCTGGCTCTTTTGGGAATTGCGCGAGTGGATGGCGGCGACGCCTGTCTCTCATTTGAAGCGGCTGGCGCCCTACGCCATCGGCATTGAACTCGCGCTGGCGGCTGTTCTTGCCCTCTTCGTTTTCTTCCTCCTCGACGGCGTTTGGGTGGCGTTGATTGCCCTGCCGCTTGCCGTCCTTGCGGGATTGCTCCTCCTGCGACCCGATATGCCCGGCGTCAAGCGCGGCGTGTTGCTGATGATTGGCACGGGACTCGCCCTGACCCTCGCGGTGGAAGTCATCACCCTGCGCGGCGACATCGGGCGCATGAACACCATTTTCAAACTCTACATGCAGACCTGGATGTTGTTCGCAGTCGGCGCGGCGGCGGCTTTCGGCTGGCTGTTGGATGAATTCCCCTTCTGGCGAATGCGCTGGCGGACGATCTACCAGACAGGACTGTACATCCTGCTGGCGGGCGCGTTCATGTTCACCGTCACCGCCACCACCGACAAGATCAGCGACCGCCTGAACAACGATGCGCCGCACACACTCGACGGCATGACCTTCATGAATCACTCCCAGCATTTCGACAGACAGATAATGGACTTGAGCCAGGATTATCGCGCCATCCGCTGGGTGCAGGACAACGTGCAGGGTTCGCCTGTCATCGTCGAAGCCAATTGCTCCGAATACCGCTGGTGTACGCGATTCACCATCTACACGGGTCTGCCGGGCGTCGTCGGCTGGAACTGGCACCAGCGCCAGCAGCGGGCGTCCACCTCGACTAATGTCATCTTCAACCGCGTCTCCGAGATCGGCATGTTCTACACCACGCCGGACATCGCTTCCGCGCTCGCCTTCCTCGATAAGTATCAGGTCAAATACATCGTTGTCGGTCAACTGGAACGCAACGTTTACCCGCCCATCAATCCCACCGCAGACGGTCTCGCCAAGTTCGAAAAATACGAAGGCAAATACTGGAAAGCGGTGTATCATGATGGCGACACAACGATTTACGAAGTCATGCCGTAATTACCAATTGCCAATCTCTAATTGCCAATCTCCAACTCGTAATTGGAGATTAGAAATTGGAGATTGAGGAGCCTCCCATGATTCTTCACATCACCTCGAAAGCCGAATGGCTCGAAGCCCAAAATCGCGGCGAGTATGTCGCGCCAAGTTTGCAGAGCGAAGGATTTATCCACTGTTCGACAGAGAAGCAGGTTCTTCATGTGGCAAACGCCTTCTATCGCGGACGAACGGATTTGGTCCTGCTGCAACTCGACGAAGCCAAACTCACCTCCGCGTTGAAATGGGAGCCGCCAGCCGGGCCACCCGCTTCGGGCATTTCCGAATCCGATAAGTTCCCCCACGTCTTCGGCGTTATCAACCTCACCGCCGTCACCGCCGCCATCGACTTCCCCCCCGACCCCGTCTCCGCCACCTTCCCCCTCCCTCCACAACTTCACTAACCACTGATAACTATTCACTATTCACTAATAACTGACCTCTGACATGACCGCCTTCCTCACCTGGTACTTTCTCGTTACCCTCCTCGGCTGGCTGACATTTCCGCTGGCGTTTGCGCTTTTCCCCGCGCTGGCAGACAGGGGCTATACCCTCTCCCGTGCCGCAGGGCTGTTGATTTGGGGCTACATCTTCTGGCTCTTCGCCTCCCTCGGAATTGCCCAAAACGACAGCGGTGGAATTATCCTTGCGCTCATCGTCATCGTCGCCCTCAGCGGCTGGACACTCGTAAATCGCAAATCCGAAATCGTAAATTTCCTCAAATCCAACCTCCCCCTCCTCCTCGTCACCGAAATTTTATTCCTCGCCGCCTTCGCCTTCCTCGCCTTTGTCCGCTCTGCCAACCCGGAGTTGAACGGAACCGAACGCCCGATGGAACTGGCTTTCATCAACGCCATTTTGCGCTCGCCGACCTTCCCGCCGCAAGACCCCTGGCTTTCGGGCTACGCCATCTCCTATTATTACTTCGGCTATGTGATGACCGCCATGCTTGCCCGTCTTTCGGGAATCCCCGGCAGCATGGCGCACAACCTGATGACCTCGCTCATCTTCGCCCTCGGCGCAATCGGCGCGTATGGCATTCTCTACAACCTGCTTGCCCAATCGTCAATCCAAAATCGTCAATCCAAAATCCTAAATTCCCTCCTTGCCCCCCTCTTCCTGCTCCTTGTCGCCAACTTTGAAGCCCTGCTCGAAATCTTTCACCGCCTCGGTTGGTTCTGGACCAAAGACTCCAGCGGTCAATACGCCAGCGTATTTTGGAAATGGCTCGACATGAAAGAATTGTCCCTGCCTCCGCAGGAGCCGTTCCAATTTGTGCCCGACCGCTTCCTCTGGTGGTGGCGCGCCTCCCGCGTGCTTCAAGATTACGACATGCAGGGCAATCACCTCGAAGTCATCGACGAATTCCCCTTCTTCTCCTTTTTGCTCGGCGACCTGCACCCGCATGTGCTTGCGATTCCCTTTGGCTTGCTTGCCATCGCCGCCGCTTTGCACCTCTTCCTCGGCGGCTGGCGCGGAGAAATCAAACTGCCGTGGGGAATGAAACTCCACATCAACTACGCGGGCTTTTTATTCTCCGCCATCCTCCTCGGCGGACTTGCCTTCCTCAACACCTGGGATATTCTCATCGCCGCCGCGTTGCTCGTCGGCGCCTACGTTTTCTGGCGCGCCCGCGAAGACGGCTGGACTTGGGTTCGCCTCGAAGACCTCTTTCTGCTTGGGCTTCCGCTGGGCTTCTTTGCCATCCTACTCTACTTCCCCTTCTATCTGGGATTTTCCTCGCAGGCGGGCGGGCTTTTGCCCAACATCATGTACATCACACGCGGCGCTCATCTTTGGGTGATGTGGGGGACTCTGCTCATCCCCATTCTCGCCTGGCTCATTCACGCCCGAACACAGGAAGAAAATCCAAACTGGAAACTGGCTCTCCTCCTCGGGCTTGGATTCACCCTGACGCTTTGGGCGTTCTCCTGGCTCCTCGGCTGGGTCGCTTCCTTTGTTGACCCCGGCTTCGTACAGATATTTCTCCAATCGCAAGGCATGACCGCCTCCGAACTCTTCGCCGCCGCCTCCCTCCGCCGACTCGCGCACATCGCCAGCCTCATCACCCTGCTTGCCGTCCTCATCCCCACCCTCGCCTACCTCTTCCCGAAATCGCAAATCGCAAATCGTCAATCGTCAATCACAAATCAATTTGTCCTGCTCCTCATCGCTCTCGGCGGCGTCCTCATCCTCGCCCCCGAATTCGTTTATCTCCGCGACCAGTTTGGATACCGAATCAACACCGGCTTCAAGTTCTACTATCAAGCGTGGATGTTGTGGAGTCTTGCCGCCGCCTTTGCGGTTGCATGGCTCTTCCAAAACCTGAAACTGGCATGGAATGTCGCATTCCGAGTCTTGACCGCACTGGTGGTCTTTGCAGGATTGCTCTACCCGACCTTTGGCTTGATGACCAAGACCGAAAACTTCGACCCCTACTTTGGATTCACCCTCGACGACTTCGACCGTGTCCGCCGCGAAAACCCCGACGAAGCCGCCGCCATTGAATTCCTGCAAACCGTCCCGAATGGTGTTATTGCCGAAGCCATTGGCGGAAGTTATCAAAGCGAATACGCGCGCGTCGCCACCTACACCGGCCTGCAGAATGTCCTCGGCTGGGGCGGTCACGAAGCGCAATGGCGCGGCGGCTACGAACCGCAAGGCACGCGCAGCGAAGACATCGTCAACCTCTACGCCACCCCCAACTGGGATTTGGCGCAAGCCATCATCGAACGCTACGACATCCGCTATATTTTCGTCGGCTCCTCCGAATACGCCTCCATGCAGGTTCAAGAAGAAAAGTTCCGCGCCCACCTCAAGGTGATTTTTCAGCAGGGAGCCGTCACCGTTTACGAAGCGCCGTGACAAACACAGACCTCCGAGGTTTTCAAAACCTCGGAGGTCTTGAACCTGA
>CAILWD010000232.1 GCA_903837815.1 uncultured Chloroflexota bacterium
ACATGTACCCAGTCGGTCATGAAGCGCACCCGCGGGGTCAGGTACCAGTTGATGCCCAGTGTCCCGATATTCACCGAGCCGCCATTTACATCGCGGGTGTTCATGTCGACCAGATCGTAGCGGTAGGCCAATTCCCATGCGCCCCAGCCCCAGCCGTTCTCGCCGACGGAGAAGTTCTGGAACGGCACGAGCCGATTCCACACGCCCTTCTTGTCGTCGTAGGGCCGCGTTTCGCCGGTCAGGAACCAGCCTCCTTGCACATAAAAGCCCTGGAACACGTTGCCGCTCGAATAACCGGGTCCGGTGACCTGGGCGCGCATGTATTCGGCTTGGGCATGGACCGGGCCGATGGCGCCTGCCAGTTCTGCGCCGAACATCGCCACATCGTCGGCCTGGCGCGAATTCGGCGCGCCCTGTTTGCCGGTCGTCAGGTTACCGGTGTTGACGAAGTTGGTGCGGTCGATGTCTGTGTCGGGCGCCGAGACATACTGCCATCCGCCCGTCCGTAGCGTTCCGTCGGGGTTGAAGTTATTGTTGACACTCCGCCAGGAGCCCCAGGCGCCGGTGTGGACCAGTGTTCCGTCCTGCGTTTTTAGAGGCGCAAGAGTGGCGCGACCGACCAATTGGTAGCTGGTGTTGCCGCTGATGCCATTGCGATTGGTATCACCGCTGGCGGTGTTGTAGGCGCTGCTGCCGGGTGCCGGAGCACCTACCGATTCGGTTGTGATCCCGCCACGGACCGTCCAAGGCATATCCCAATTCGTCGCGAAGGTTTCGGCGGTGATGCCCACCTGGTACTTGCTGTTGGGTCCAGCCTCGATGAAGGCGTTGTTGGGCAGGGAGCGCTCGATGAAGGTCAGATAATTGTTGCTCATCACCGAATCCAGGCTCTTGCCTTCGTTCTGCTGGCCGATGGTGATGGCGAAGGGTTTGAAGTGGATATATTTCAGATAGGCATCGGTGATTCCATTCACGCCACCACCGTTCCGTGCCCAGTCGTATTCGAACCGGTACTCGTAGTCCTTCCACATGATGCCTTCGATGTAGGCACGCAGGCGGCGGAAGCCGACGCCGTTGGAAAGCTCGGCCTGTTGCGGAATGCCCGACTGATTGAAGTTGACCTGGGTGTCGGCCTGGATGCGGCCGCCGATCTTCATCTTGAAGTTGCCGTCATTGGATTCGAACTCCAGACCGCGCTCGCCCAGCTTGACCTTGGCTGTATCCTTTTCGGGCGGTTTCGCCTCCGCGGCCTTGGTTTCAGCCGGTTTCGGCGTCGGCGGCGCCTGTTTGGCTAGCTGCCCGTACTGATCCTTGGTGATGGCGCCGTTCTTTTGAAGGACGTCGAGAAGATCGGGGCTGATCGCCCCGGCGCCTTTCTTGCTCAAGGCGCCGTACTGATCCTTATTAATGATGCCGTTTTTCAAGAGGACATCGAGCAACTCGTTGTCTGCGGCGCCCGCGTCACCGCCGACGAATGGCGAGAGCACGAGAATGCCGGCGGTCAGGCATCGCCGTAGAGCGATGTTGAGCGGTCTTTCGGTCATGATTTGCTTCATGGGGTGTTATTCTCCGGAGGCAACTGTTGGAACCGTCTCGACGGTCTTCAAATCTGTCGGTGTGTTTGCTGCTGAAGTCCGCGCACGAAGCGCGCGGATTGACACCGCACCATCTGACTTTCCTTCGCCGCTCGGTAAACGACCAACAAATCATTGCGTTAACGCAACAATTGTGGCTTGCGAGCATTGCCGTATCGTTAAGGTTCTATGACGATTTGATGACACCGGCGGGATTGGGGTGTGAAGGGGGGCGTGGCGCGGTGGGAATGATCCACCTACTGTGGTGGTGGTTTGGGGAAAAGGGAGGGAAAGGTTTGGTAAGGAGTCGGTTCGGTTCGGTGTGATGGCAAGGACAGAGAGAGGGCGTCACGAAGGACTCCCAACAAAGCACTGTTGGCGTCATTCCCGCACAAAGCGCTTGACAGGGTAGGGGCGGGTGGGGAAAATAGGCGGCTCTTGAGGGGGGGGCGAAAGAGCGGCAGCGGAAGCCGGCGGAAAATTGGGGGTTGACAGGGACTGTTGGTGTGTTAGAATTCGTCTTCTTTGCGGGGCCAAGGCAAAACGCCGAACGTCACCGAGCTCTTTAACAGACAGATCAAGCAATGGTGTGGGCGCTTGCGCTGAGTGGTCGGGTGAAGACCTGATTATCGGCAGAGCGCTTACGAAAGTAAGTACGCGTCGATTCGAGAATAGCCCTTTCGGGGGCGAGCTATATGAAACTGAAGAGTTTGATCATGGCTCAGA
>CAILWD010000233.1 GCA_903837815.1 uncultured Chloroflexota bacterium
AGATTGGTAGACGCCGATGGGAATGCCATTTCCATCCGCAAGAGCGACGGCTCGTCCACCTACACTTCCGAATGGCAGAATATGTCCAGCGGCGCGTTCGATACCGGGCGCGGTCACATTTTTACCTTGAATACAGCGGGCGGATTGGAATCGACCGCCTTTCACTACACCGCCAAAGGCACGTCCATCACCGTTGGCAGTACCGACACCCAGCGTAACATCATGACGGCAATCAACGCCGCTGCCCAGCCCGAAGGACGCGATTTCCGCGCTTCGATTGTGGCAGGACAATTGGTTTTGACCGCCGCCCGGAGCGGAGTCAACCATTCGATGATTTATTCCGACGGCGCAGGACTTGGCTTCAACACCCTTTTGCAGAATGCCCAAAACGCCGAATTTACCGTCAACGGCATGAGCGTATCCCGGGCAAGCAACACCAACCTGACCGACGTTGTCGAGGGGTTGACCCTTTCGCTGGCGGGCGACGCCGAGGGCAAGAGCGCGAGATTAAGCATCAGCGCCGACGCCGGTAAAGCCAGCGGGTTGATGAGCGCCCTGGTCAGTAAATTCAACGCCGCCATGACTCACCTGAAAGATAAGATGGCTTCGACCTCCAGCACGCAGGACGGCAAGACCACCTACACCCGCGGCGCGTTGAGCGGCGACACAGTCTTCAGCGGATTCCGCGCCGACATGATGTACCGCATGAGTCGCGGCTATGTCAACAGCGGAAGTTTCAAACGCTTCGAAGAAATTGGTTTGTCCTTCGACAAGGACATGAAACTGACCCTCGATTCTGCCAAATTCAGCGACGCGCTCCAAAATAACGCAGCCAGTCTTACCGCCCTGCTCGATAGCGGCATGGGCGAAATCAACACCCTGCTTTCGCGTTACACCGGTTCCAGCGGATTGTTGACCCGCACGCTGACTTCCATCGAATCGCAGAGCAAGGAATACGACCAGCGCATTTCCCGCTATAACGCCGCGCTGGAAACCCGCAAAACGGCTTTATATAATCAATACATGGAATATCAGTCGCAACTGGCTGAACTGGGTAATACCGCCACCATGTTCGGCATTGACCTGGGATCTTCCCTTGACAAGTCGGGTTAAACCCCCAGAAAGAAAAGGATGACGTCCATGAACCCTTCATCCATCCAACCCATTGGCTCGGCGCAGCAAACTGAAAACGGCGGGACAAACCCGTTGATGACCACGCAACTGGATACCTTGAATCAGGCGCGATTGCGGGCAGAGACGCCCCAGACTGAAGCCAAAGCCAGGCCCGAAGCCGAAAGATTAAACAGCCTCGAAAATATTTCGATTCACTTTCGCGTGGACGAAGAAACCAGCAACGTCACCATCTTCCTCGTAGATCGGAAATCCCACAAGGTGCTGCGCTCCATCCCCGCCGCTGAATTGCAAAAAATGCAGATTGGCGATTTGCTGAAATTAACGGCTTGAAATTTTATGCCGAATTAATGCGCAGACGCTTCAGTTCGCGCCTTGCAAGCCGAAACTTTCTTTATCGTCAAATTCGGGCTTTAGTTTTTTCAACCACAAAGGAGACAAAGGAACACGAAGGAAAAGCCCAATAAAAAACTTTGTGTACCTTCGTGACCCTTTGTGATGCGGATTTCCCGCAGAACCGAAAGCCCCAAATTACTTTACGAGGACAGAGATTATGTATCAATCAGCATATCGCAATCAATACCACCAGCAGGATGTGATGAGCGCCAGCCCCCTGCGCCTTGTCATCATGACCTACGATCTGGCAATCCGCGCCTGTGAACAACAAGACTTCGGCAAAGCGGTCAAGACCATCAGCGCCCTGCGTGACGCGCTGGACATGGATTATCCCGAAGTTGCGATGGGATTGTTCCGCCTCTACCAGTGGTGTCTCGATTGCATCCGCCAGGGCGATTACGTCTCCGCCATTACCACCCTCGCCGAACTGCGCGGCGCGTGGGCAGCCACCGAAGTGAGAATTTCCGCCCGCGAACATGTTGTCCCGTCCATGCCTTCGGCTCCCGCGTATGCTGCCTCTTTCGGCAACATCCTGACCTAAAACGTTCAACATCCAACATTAAACCTCGAGTGTTCCAAAGCGCCTTTCCGAGAGGAAGAGGGCGCTTTATTTTTTCACGCGAAATTTATTTTAACTTCACACTGCCTTTACTCCCGTACGCGGAGCCTTTTGATACGATGGGGGCGACAAAAGGAAAAAAAGCCATGAGTTTCTGGAATTCCCTTCGCATTGGTTTATCGGGTTTGACGGCGCAGCGCTTGCGCCTCGATTTGATTTCCAACAACATTGCCAACGCCCAGACCACCCGCACCGAGCAGGGCGGAGCCTACCAGCGGCAGGATGTGATCTTCATGGCGGAAGGACAGACTGGATTTGTCTCCAAACTCGAAGCTGCCCGCCGTAATCAGGCCGACCGTATGCAAGGCGGAGTGCAGGTGGCGGAAATCATCACCGACACCGAAACGGGCGCGCGAGTCTACGACCCGACCCACCCCGACGCGGACGACGAAGGCTATGTCACCTACCCCAATGTGGATGTCGTGGTCGAGATGACCAACATGCTCTCGGCAACCCGCTCCTACGAAGCCAACCTCGCCTCGGTGGAAGCCTCGAAGCGCATGGCATTGAAAGCCCTCGAAATCGGAAGGTAATGAGCGATGGCAATTCAACCGATTAGTTCCAATATCCCGCAAATTGCAGGCATCAATTCCACGCAGAAGCCGACCGCCAGCGGCAGCGCGCAGGAACTCACCCAGTCCTTCGGCGACATGCTTTCCAGCCTCAACCAGTCCCAGCAGACCACCGACAACTTGATGACCCAACTGGCGCAGGGCGAAGACGTTGACCTGCATACCGTGATGATTGCGCTCGAAGAAAACAACGTCAACTTCAACGTGGCGTTGGGCATCCGCGACAAACTGGTCGAAGCCTACCGCGAAGTCATGCGAATGCAAGTCTAATTCTCTAACGGAAATTTTTCATGCTGACCACTCTCCAACAACAATTCCTAACCTATTGGAAGAAGCAAAGCCTGGGCAGGCAGATTACCCTGGTGGCGCTGACCCTTTCGGCATTGATTTTGATTCCGACTTTGGTCAGTTGGGCAAACATGCCAAGTTATTCGGTTGCCTACTCCGGGCTAAGCGAAGAGGACGCGGCGCAAATTGTTCAGAAGTTGGATGAGAACAACATCGCCTACCAGTTGAAAAGCAGCGGCACAATCGAAGTCCAAAGCGACCAGGTTTATTCCACCCGCTTGCTGATGGCGCGCGAAGGACTGCCGCAATCCAGCACGGTGGGCTACGAATTATTCAGCGGCAGCTCCATGCTCGGCATGACCGAGTTCACGCAGAAGGTCAATTATCAACGAGCCGTCGAAGGGGAACTGGAACGCACCATCGGCAGCCTCGAAGCCGTCGAAGCGGTGCGCGTGCATTTGGTCATCCCCGAAAAAAGTTTACTCACCTCCCAGCAGACGATTGCCACGGCTTCGGTCACGGTGCAGGTCGCGCCCGGTGAAACGCTGGATGATTCACAGGTTCGCGCCGTCACCCATCTGGTCGCCAGCAGCGTCGAAGGACTCCAGCCCGAAAACGTGGTGGTCGTGGACAGCGAAGGCAACCTGCTCGCCTCTGGCTCCGACAGCGAAATGAGTATGAACCTCAGCGACACGCAACGCGCCGTCGAAAAGGCGTACGCGCTCGAAGTACAAAAACGGGTGCAGACGTTGCTGGATAAAATCCTCGGTCCCAATCGCTCGGTGGTGCAAGCCAGCGTCGAGATGGACTGGACTCAGCGCGAAGTCACCTCCAACACGTATCAACCAACCGAAACCGCGTTGCGCAGTTCGCAAATCATCAATGAAAGTTCCGCCAGCGGGGGAGCCGCCGGCGGCGTGCCGGGCGCGGCTTCCAATTTGCCGACTCCCGTAGCCACCACCACAGGGACCGAAGGAGAGAGTTATCAGCGCAGCGAAGAGACGCTCAACTTTGAAATCAGCCAGGTGCAGTCGCATGAAATCATCGCCCCCGGACAAGTCTCGCGCATTTCGGTTTCAGTCATGGTGGACGGCGTCACCGACACCGCCCAAATGGACATCATCAAATCCGCTGTGCAGGTGGCGGCGGGAATCGACTCGACGCGCGGCGACCAGATTGTGGTGGAGTCTTTCGACTTCGACCGCACCGCGCTCGACGCCCTGAGTGAAGAACTCGCCGCCCAACAGCAGCAGGAACTTTACTTGCGGATTGCTCTCGGTGTTGCCGCCGCGCTGGTTGTCCTCGCTGTATTCTTCATCATCATACGGATGATTAACAACACACGCAATGCTTCGAAGGACGCGTGGAAGTCGGTCATGCTCCCCGTCGGACAGATGGCAGCCCTGCCAAGGGACACCGATTACAAACTGGCGGCAATGAAATTGCAGGACGACCTTTCGCTGGCGCTTGCCCGTCTTGCAGACAAGGATAGTTCTGCAGGCGGCAAACCCGGCAGTGTCTCAAGTCCCATCCCTGCGTCTGCTGCCGCTGCTGTTGTCACCGAAGACATGATGTTGCAAATCCGCAATTCGCGCGAGCAAGCCGCCAAGGTGCATGAAGACGAGCAAAACGCCCGCGTCATCTCCCGCCTGACCGAGGAGAATCCCGCGACGGTGGCAGAGATCATCCAAATCTGGTTGAACGAGGGCAAGAAATAATGAGCACCGGATTGGAGAAGGCGTCCGCGCTGCTGCTCGGATTGGGCGTTGACCGCTCGTCCCGCGTGCTGCAATACCTGAACGAAGGTGAAATCGAACAGGTGCTGATGGTATTGGGCAAACCCGGTACGGTGGTTCCCGCTGAAATTCGCCACGAAGCCTTGAAGGAAGCCTGCGAACTGAGTACATCCGAGAAAGCCGACATGCGCGGCGGAATCGAATACACCCGTCAGTTGCTGGCACGGGCGGTGGGGCCTCGTCGCGGCACGGAAATTTTAGAGCGCATTTCGGTTCACCAGCAAATTTCATCCTTCGACATGCTCAAAAATGCCAACACCACCGAAGTGGCGACCCTGCTGCAAGAGGAAATGCCCCAGACCATCGCGCTGGTGCTTTCGTATCTCGAAGCGAAAGTGGCGGCGGATATTCTGACGAGTATGCCGAAGGAAACTCAAATCGAAGTCACCCTGCGCCTCGCCGCCATGGATCGTGTTTCGCCGCAGGTCGTTCAGCAGGTGGAGAAAAGTCTCAAGAGCAAACTATCCAGCGTCATCAACGAAGCCGACTTCCGCGCCACGGGCGGCGTTTCGTTTTTGGTCAAGGTCTTGAATCAGGTGGATCGCGGCGCGCAAAAATCCATCTTCGACGCGCTCGAAACCACCAACGCCAAACTGGTCGAGGAAATCCGCGCCAACATGTTCACCTTCGATGACGTTATCAAACTCGATGACCGTACCATGCAGCGCGTTTTGCGCGACATCAACAAGGCGGATCTGGCGCTGGCGCTCAAAGGCGCAACTGACCGACTGCGCGATCGGGTCTTTGCCAACCTCTCGGAACGCGCCCGCGAAAACCTGAAAGAGGAAATCGAAATTCTCGGTCCGCAACTGGCGAAGAACGTGTACACCGCCCAACGCAAGATTGTGGATGTTTGCCGCACGCTCGAAGAATCAGGCGAAATTGTGATTGCAGGCGGAGGAGGCGAAAATGAAGTCATCGCCTGACGCCGTCAAAACCTGGACTCCGCCCGAGCTTGGGGTGGACATCCCCAGCCCCCGGCCAGTCAACAAACGCGAGCAGGCGCTTGCCCTCTTCCAAAAAGAGGAAGGCGCGGTCAAGCCTGTCAAGTTTTCAGCATGGCAACCCGCTTCGTTGGAAGCCAGCATCCCAGCCGTCGGCGAGGCAGAGTGGACTTTCCTCGATGTGCGTGAGGCGGTTTTGTCGGTTCCATCCAAATCTGCAAAGCGCGACCTCTCCCCCGTCATCAGCCAGCGCGAGATTTTGCGTTCCGAAAGCGAAGTTACCTCGGTTCTGGAACAGGCGCGGCGTCAGGCAGATGAAATCATCCTTGCCGCCCAGCGCGAAGCCGACGATGCCTTGCTTCAAGTTGAATCGGAAATCGAAGAGCAGAAGAATCTCGCCCGCCAGCAGGGACGCGACGAAGCCCGCGCCGAACTGGGACAGGCGCTCGAAGCCGCCCGCAAGATGGTCGCCGAAGTGGAGGCGTGGCAGTCGGAACTTGCCACACAGGGCGAAGAGATTCTGATCGAGATGTTGAAAGACATCGCCCGCAAGATGTTCGGCGAAGGAGTCAAACTCGACCCCGAAACCTTGCACGCGCATTTGACTCAGGTGATGGAAAACGCGCGCGGCTTGGGCGTTTTGAAAATCTTCCTCAACCCGCAAGACGCCCGCCTGCTCGACCCCGCCTGGGGCGAACAGCAAATGCTCAGTTTGGGCGAACAGGTGAAGATTGTGCCGTCTGGCAATATCCTGCGCGGCGGATGTCTGGTGAAGGGCAACGTGGGCACGGTGGACGCCCGCGTCGAAACCCAACTCGAAGCGATTTTGAAATCCTTTGCGGAGGCGGGGCAGCCCCTCGACTAATCCATGCAAAAGACCAGCCTCGACCTTTCGCGTTTCCGCTCCGCCATTTCCGAAGTGAACCCGCTCGCCATCACCGGGCGCGTGGTGCAAGTTGTCGGCTTGACGGTGGAAATCATGGGCTTGAACTGCCAGATTGGCGAAGTCTGCGAAATTCAGACCAGCAACAAAACCACGTTGATGGCGGAGGCAATCGGCTTCCGCAACAACCGCATGTTGCTCATGCCGCTCGGCGGAATGGAAGGCATTCAGCCCGACAGCACGGTGCGTTCGGTGTCGCAGGTTTTCAAAGCCCCCGTCGGGCGTTCGCTCATCGGGCGGGTGTTGAACGGTTTGGGCGAACCCATCGACGGCAAGGGCCCGCTGAATGTTGTCAGCCGCTCTTCCATCAACCAGACCCCGCCGCACCCGTTGCAACGTTCGGCAATCGAGCAACCGCTTGTCACAGGCGTACGAGTCATCGACGGCATGTTGACCTGCGGCAAGGGTCAGCGTATGGGAATCTTCGCAGGCAGCGGCGTAGGCAAGAGCACTCTGCTTGGTTCCATTGCCCGCAACTCCGAAAGCGATATTTCAGTCATCGCCCTCATCGGCGAGCGCGGACGTGAAGTGCGCGAATTTTTGGAGCGCGATTTGGGCGAGGAAGGCTTGGCGCGTTCGGTCATCATCGTCTCCACCTCCGACCAGCCCGCGCTGATGAGGTTGAAGGCAGCTTCGGTTGCCATGACCATCGCCGAATATTTCCGCGATGAAGGCATGGACGTGATGTTCATG
>CAILWD010000234.1 GCA_903837815.1 uncultured Chloroflexota bacterium
GGCTGCCCCATTCAAAGAAGTGCTTTTCGGCTTCCTTGACAATGCGCGACATCATGGCGACGGCTTCGGCGGGGTATTCGCCCGACGCGGTTTCGGCAGAGAGCATGACGGCGTCGGTACCGTCGAAGATGGCGTTGGCAACGTCGGAGGCTTCAGCGCGGGTCGGCAGCGGATTTTGAATCATCGACTCGAGCATTTGTGTGGCGGTGATGACAAGTTTGGCGCGGGCGTTTGCCGCATGGATGATGTGCTTTTGCAAAGACGGCACGCTTTCGGGCGGGAGTTCCACGCCGAGGTCGCCGCGCGCCACCATCACACCGTCCACCACGTCGAGGATGGCTTCGAGTTCGTTCATGGCTTCGGGCTTTTCGAGTTTGGCAATCAGCAGCGGCTTGACATGCCTGTCTGTCGCAAATTCCTGAATGGCGGCGCGAACGGTTTTCACATCTTCAGCGCTGCGGACGAAGGAAATGGCAACCGCGTCCACGCCCTGCGAGATGCCAAAGGCGAGGTCGGCTTTGTCTTTTTCGGTGAAGCCCGCAATGCGGAGTTTGACTCCGGGCAGGTTGATGCCCTTGTGGGATGACAGCGTGCCGCCAACAAGGACTTTTGCGCCCACCAGTCGCGCCTGCGAGGTGAAGACTTCGAGGGCAAGCCGCCCATCGTCGAGGAGCAGTTTATCGCCAGTCTGGACGGAGTCAAACAGTTCGCGGAAATCAACAGGAATGAGTTGGCAGGCGGTGGTCGGTTTTTCATCTTCGGTGGCGTAAAGGCAGACTTGCTCGCCTACCGAAAGTTGAATCGGCTGGGCAAGTCTTCCAACGCGAATTTTGGGGCCCTGCAAATCCTGCAAAATGCCGATGGGCGCGTTCAGTTTTTTAGAGACCGCGCGAATGGTTTGAATCCGCGTTGCGTGCTGGGGGTGCGTGCCGTGCGAAAAGTTGAGGCGGGCGACGTTCATCCCCGCTTTGATCAGCGCTTCGAGTACTTCCGCAGAATCAGACGCGGGTCCGATGGTGGCGACGATTTTTGCTCTTCTCATGTTGAATTCCTTTTGTTCATAAAGTCAATAAGTTTTACCACGAAAAATATAAAAGGGTACACCCCCAGTGGCGAGACGTTCTTCATCCACAGATTTGACAGATTACACAAATTAGAAACAAAAAATCTGTCAAATCTGCGTAATCTGTGGATCATTTCTTTTGATATTTGGAATTTCTGGTCCCCAGTTGGCAACTAAAAACTGGCAGTCTATGGACTGCCAGTTTTTAGTTTAAGCTAAATCCACTGCAATTCCTTTGCCTTCTTCCTCAGATCGGCGCGGAAATCGGGATGGGCAATATTAACCAGCGCTTCCACGCGCTGACGGATGGTCTTTCCGTACAGGTCGGCCACGCCGTATTCGGTGACAACGTAGTGCATGTGGTTGCGTCCTGTCACCACACCTGCGCCCTGTTTGAGCATGGGCACGATCTTGCTGACAAGAGAGCCATCCTTCATCTCGTTGGTGCTGGGCATGGCAATGATCGGCACGCCGCCCTTTGAACGCGCCGCGCCGTAGACAAAGTCCAACTGTCCGCCAACACCGCTGAAGAACTTGTGACCGATGCTGTCGGCGCAGCCTTGACCGGTAAGGTCCACTTCGATGGCAGAGTTGATCGCCACCTGCTTCTCGTTTTGGGCAATCACAAACGGGTCGTTGACATATTCCTGGCGGTGGAATTCGCACAGCGGGTTGTCGTGCGCCCACCGATACAGGCTCTGCGTGCCGAGGATGAATCCCACCACAATCTTCCCATTGTGAATGGTCTTGCGGGAATTATTGATGACACCCTTCTCGACCAGCCGCACCACGCCATCGGAAAACATCTCGCTATGGATGCCGAGGTCTTTTTTGTGTTCAAGATAATTCAAGACCGCGTCCGGAATAGCGCCGATCCCCATTTGCATGGTGGCGCCATCGGGGATCAAGTCGGCAACATAACCGGCGATTTTTTCGCTAATCTCGTCACCTTCACCGCCCTGGGGCAATTCGGCTACGGGATAATTCACCGGGACCATGTGGGTTATGCGGCTGACGTGGATGAAGGAATCGCCCAGGGTGCGCGGCATCTGCTCGTTGACTTCGGCGATGATGATCTTTGCCGATTCCGCCGGGGATTTGCTCAAACCGACCTCGACGCCCAGCGAACAGAATCCATGCTCGTCAGGCGGCGAAACGTGGATCATGGCAACGTCCACTGGCAGGACGCCGTTTTTGAAGAGCAGGGTAAATTCCGAAAGCAACACGGGCGTGAAATCTGCGCGCGCCTCCTGCACCGCCTTGCGGACGTTGGCGCTGATGAAGAGTGTGTTGACCCGCAGGTGTCCTTCCATTTCAGGCTTGACATAATCACTGGGAGCCACCGAAAGCGCCTGGCAGATTTCCACATTTGTGACGTTGGGCGCGTAATCTACCAGCGCCGCCAGCAATTTCTGCGGAACCGAAACATTGCCTGTCATGAAAATACGGTTATCAGATTTAATCGCCCGCACCGCCTCTTCAGCGCTGCACAGGCGCGAGTTGTAAACGCTTTTCCAGTCCATGACTACTTTTCCTTTCCGGTTGACGGACGCCACAGGTGTTGCAACTGTCCCGCATGGGTATTCACTGCCAAAGCAAGGGCGGGATCTGCCGCAATTGCCGCTTCGACGCCTTTATCTGCAATTTCAAGAATGTATGGCGTTGCCACGTTTACAAACGCATGGGTGGCTGTGCGCGCCACCGCACCGGTGATATTCGGCACGCAATAATGCAAAACATTTTCCTCGATATAGACGGGGTGCTCATGCGTGGTCGGGCGCGAGGTTTCGATGCAGCCGCCTTCGTCGATGCTGACATCCATGATGACCGAGCGCGGTTTCATCGAGCGCACCATCTCCCGCGTCACCACAATCGGCGCGCGCTGACCGGCTGCAAGGACTGCTCCCACCAGCACATCCGCATACATGATCGAGCTCTCGATATTACGTTTGGTCGCCACCTTGGTGATGATACAGGGATTCTTTTCCCAAATGCGCTGGAGCGCGGCAAGGCTCTGATCCAGAACCGTGACATGCGCCCCCATGTTGAGGAACATCTGTGCGGCAGAAGACCCCACCACGCCGCCGCCAATGATGACCACCTCGGCAGGCGGAACACCGGGCGCGCCGCCCATCAAAATGCCCCTCCCACCCCAATTGTTCTGGAGCAGGCGCGCCGCGATCTGCGCCACCATCGTCCCGCCCATTTGACTGAAAGGACGCAGCACCGGCAGAGAGCCATCAACAGATTGAATCTGCTCGTAGGCGATGGCGGTAATCTGCTTTTCGAGAAGGACGTCGATTTTGTCCTGGCGGGTCGAAGCCAGATGCAGGAATCCCATCACAGCAGTGCCGGGACGGATCCAGTTTAATTCCTCCCGCGTCGGGCGCGAAACCTTCAACACCAAATCGGCGCGTCCAAAGGATTCTTCGGGAGAAAAAACCAGTTTCGCGCCAGCCGATTCATACTCCTTGTCGCTGAATCCAGTCTGCGCGCCGGCATCGTGTTCGAGCAAAACCTGATGCCCATGTTGAGTGAGAATTTCGACCCCAGCGGGTGAAAGTCCCACGCGGTACTCAAACGGTCTGCTTTCTTTTGGAATTCCGATGTTCATCTGTGCCTCCGGGAAATACAAAAAGTAAACAAGTATACAGGTATACAGGCAAACTTGTTTACCTGTATACCTGCCTACGTCGCTATTCCATATTGAGAACTTCACGAATGGACGGGAGCGCCCAATCGATGGTCTCCTTGTCGATCACAAGCGGAGGGGCAAAGCGGATCACGTTGTCATGAGTCTCCTTGGCAAGGATGCCTCTCGCCTTCAACGCCTCGCAAAAGCGGCGCGCGCCCTTCGCTTCGGGTTTGAGTTCCACGCCGATCAACAAACCGCGTCCGCGAACTTCCTTGATATGCGGGCTGGGGATTTCGCTCAACTGCTCGACGAAGTACGTCCCCAATTCGTTGGAACGCTCCGCCAGTTTTTCCTCGCGGATGACATTCAGCGCCGCGCGGGAAACAGCCGCCGCCAGCGGATTCCCGCCGAAGGTTGATCCATGCTCCCCGGGCTGGAACAACCCGAGAACTGCTTTATCTGCCAGCACCGCCGAGACAGGGTAAAAACCTCCCGCCAGTGCCTTGCCAATAATGGTCACATCCGCACGGACTCCTTCGTGGTGCGCCGCAAACAGTTTGCCTGTCCGCGCCAGCCCGGTCTGGATTTCGTCCGCCATGAACAAAACATTGTTCTTCTTGCAGATTTCAGAAACCTTCTTCAAATAACCAGCGGGCGGAATGATGACTCCCGCCTCGCCTTGAATTGGCTCCAGCAAAACGGCGGCGGTGTTGGGCGTAATTGCCTTCTCCACTGCATCAGCATCGCCATATTTGACTGTGACAAAGCCCGGTGTGAAGGGTCCGAAATCATCGCGGTATGCAGGCTCGGTCGAGAATGAAACGATGGTCACGGTGCGCCCGTGGAAGTTGTTCGAAGCGACGATGATTTCCGCCTGATGGCGCGGGACCTTCTTCACCACATAAGCCCATTTGCGGGCGAGTTTGACGGCAGTCTCGACAGCCTCTGCGCCGGAATTCATCGGCAGGGACATTTCGTAGCCCGTCATCTCAGAGAGTTCTTTGTAAAGCAGGGGCAACTGGTCGTTGCGGAAGGCGCGGGAAGTCAGGGTGACCTTCCCCGCCTGTTCGAGCAATGCCTTCAAAATTTCAGGGTGGACGTGTCCCTGATTCACCGCCGAGTACGCCGAAAGACAATCGAGGTAGCGCTTGCCTTCCACATCGTAAACCCACACGCCTTCCGCTTTTTCGATCACCACATCCAAGGGATGATAGTTATGCGCGCCGTACTGCTCTTCGATTTGGATAAAATCTTGTGTGTTCATAATTGACCTTATAGCCGTCATTGCGAGGAGCAACGCGACGAAGCAATCTCCTTGTAATTTGAGGATTGCTTCGTCGCCGTGGTCTCATCACGCCCTGCGGGCTACTCGACCATCGGCAACTCGCAATGACGTATTATTTATTTACTTATGCCACACCGAACAAACTGGCGAGGATGGCTTTCTGCGCGTGCAGGCGGTTATGCGCCTGTGGGAAGATGACCGAGTGCGGACCGTCCGCCACTTCGTCGGTCAACTCATGGTTGCGGTGCGCGGGAAGGCAGTGCATCACAATCACATCCTTGTCGGCTTCGCTCACCAGTTGGGAGTTGACCTGGTAGGGCGGGAAGACCAGTTCGCGCTTGGCGGTTTCCTCTTCCTGTCCCATCGAAGTCCAGGTATCGGTGTAAATCACGTGCGCGCCCTTGACCGCTTCGTGCGGGTCGCGCAGGAAGGTCAATTTGCTGCCGGTCTTCTTTGCAATGTTTTCAGCAATCGCGATTGCCTTCGGGTTTGTATCATAGCCTTCGGGGGTTGCGACGGTGAAATTCCAGCCAAGCTGCGCCGAAACGTGCATCAATGAGGTGGTGACGTTGTTTCCGTCGCCGACATAACTGACGTTCAAGCCTTTGGCGTTGCCGAATTTCTCGATAACGGTCAGGGCATCTGCCATGCCCTGGCAGGGATGGTTGTAATCGCTCAAGCCGTTGATGACGGGGATTTCAGACCATTTCGCCAGTTCCACCACATGCGCATGGTCGAAGACACGCGCCATGAGCACCTCCACGTAGCCGGACAAAACACGCGCCACATCCGCAATGGATTCACGCTTGCCAAGACCGATTTCGCTCGGAGAGAGGTAGAGGGCGTCGCCGCCGCAGTGCCTCATTGCCATGTCGAATGATATACGGGTGCGCAGGCTTGGCTTCTGGAAGATCATCCCCAACACCTTGCCTTTGAAAATCTTCTTGTTCCCCTTCTTGAAATGCTCCTTCTTGAGCTTGACAGCCAGGTCGAGCATGTCCTGGATTTCCTCCGATGAATAATCGGAAATTGCGAGAAAGTCCTTCATGGTTACTCCTTGAAAAAATTACTTCGGACGTCTGCCTCACTAACACCGATCGGAGAGTCGCTAGAGTTCCTGAAGTGTGGATTTCACAAAGTATATCTTTATTGTGCTGTTTTTGCATGTCTCAAGCATCACAGTTTATGTGTGACATTTCGCCAGAGTTCGCGCTGAGCGCAGTCGAAGCGCCCACTGTCCTTCGACTGCGTTCACGATGGGTTGCGAACCTTTTTCCAGTAGCGCATCATTCCATCCGCGCCCATGCCGAGAGGATTTGCCAGAGTGTAAGCGCGAACGACATCTTCGCTCAGGCGCTGCGCGTCGCTTTGCTCCTGCATCCAGGCTTCGTATTTCGCCCGCAACTCGTCAATGGGTGGGTCGGCGGGCATGATTTGCTCGAGCCATTTTTCAGTCTCTTCGAGAATCTTTTGCAGTTCGTTCAAATGCCATTCGGCATCGTCGAACACGCCGAAGTGAGTGGGAGCAATGCGCTTGAAGCCGAGCGAACGCAGGCGGGCGATGGTGGCAAGCCACTTCGGGAAATGCAACTCGGGCGGGACCATCGGCGCGCGCATGTATTGGTAGCCGGGGATGCGGACTCCGCCCACGTCACCGGTGAAGCAGACATCTTCGAAGAGATAACAGCAGTGATGCTCTGCGTGACCGGGGGTATGCAGCGGAAGAATTTTCAAATTGCCGATGGCGATTTCCTGCTCATCCTGCGTGACTGTGAGTTGATCCTCGACGACGGGCAGGAACTCACCCCAGAGCGTCTGCATCCTGTCGCCGTAGATTCGGGTGGCGCTGGCGATCAACTTTTCGGGGTTGAGCATGTGCGGGGCGCCGTTTGGGTGGACGTAAATTTTTGCACCCTGCCGCGAGAGGAATCCTGCCGCCCCGGCGTGGTCGAGGTGGATGTGGGTCAGCAGGACGTGGGTAATATTGCGGGTGGACAAGCCTTCCTTTGCCAGGCCAGCTTCGAGCGTGGGAAGAGTGGAACCGGGGCCACACTCGACGAGAACGAGAGCGTCGTCGTGCCGAATCAAATAGGAGGCAATTGCCTTCGTCTTCCCCTGAAAATCCAGGTCTAAAGTGACAATATGGGGTTGTTCCATTTACGAATCTCCTGTGAAGTGAAATCTGTGGTTAAAGAGGAAAGCGCCTGTTTGAGGTCATCGCCGCAGGCGACGACGCAAACGGGCACGCGGCGTTCGCGCAGGGAGCGGGCAAGTTTTTCCGTCCCTCGCATACCGCCGAAAGTCTGAGCATCTAGCAAAACGACGACCGGGCGTAAATAACGCCTTTGCAAGTCATCCACCGCCTGCAACAGTTCAGGCTGAACTGTGGGGGTGATTAAAATGGCCGTGGAGCCTTGTGGCAACTGCGAAGCCTGCGCCGATACGAGCGCGGCAAGGGACAGCCTGCCGTCGGCTTCCACGAAGGCAAGGGTTTCCAGAATTCTTCCTTCCTGCCGTTCATTGCGTTCTGCGTGATGCACGGTAAAGGTCTGTCCAGCGCTGGCATATCCGACGGCGCGGCGCTGGACGATGAAATAATGCGCAAGCGATGCGGCAATGCTGATGCCGTATTCGAGGGAGGAGGGCGGCAGTTGAAATTCGGGACGTTTGCCAAAAAGATTCATTTCCATTGATTGTTGCTGGGCGCGCTGTTCCTTTTCGTGGTGAACCTCCCTTTGCGAGTCGAGAAAGAGCCATACTTCAGCCTGTGGATCCTGCTCGAATTCCTTGACCATCAACTGGTTGCGGCGGATGCTGGTCGCCCAATGGATGCGCTTCATCGCGTCACCGGGGGCGTACTCGCGCACACCGGCGGCGTGGGGCGTGATGTCGGGTGACTTGCGGCGGATGACCTGTCCGCCGGGTAAAAGGCCGGGAGGCAGGGAAAAGGACCGTATTTCAAAAAGCATCGGCAGGACAACCAGAGTTTGGGTGGAGGGAATCTCCCTGTCCCAGCGGAACAAGCCAAAGGGGTCGCCGGTGGAGATGCGGGTGGGGCCAAGCGCAAACGCGCCACGTCTTGTAAGCCAGGTGCGGGAAAGATATGTGCGCGTTTGGCGCCCGCGAATCAGGGTCAACAGGCGGGAGCCGGAGGCGTAAGGAATGCGGGATTGGTTGAATATCTCGATCCATGGCGCGAGGATGTGATTGCCGTTGACGATCTCGAAATGTTCTTCAAAGAAATCTCCCACGTTGGCGCGGGTGATGCGGGCGCTGCGAGTCACCCGCAGGCCGCGTGCCACCCAAAAAGTCCAGATCAGGCCGCCGACGAGCAATAGTCCGCCGAGGTAGAGGAAACGCGAATAAATGTCAGCGCCGGTAATTAGGGCGCCAACCGTTCCCACAAGCAACAAGAGGGCGATAAAAACCCTCGCTGATCTCATTTGCTCTTCTTCCTCGCAGGTTCGGAGGCAAATTCGCCGCCCGGAACAGAAGTGGCATGGATGGCTTCCTTGACGATCCGCTCGGAGCTTAGGTCACGCAGGCGTGCCGCCGGGCTGACAATAATGCGATGCGCGAGGACCGGGCCTGCCAGCGCCTGAATGTCGTCAGGCAAAACATGGTCACGTCCAAGCATGGCTGCGCGAGCCTGCCCGGCACGGGCGAGGGCAAGGCTGCCACGTGGACTTGCTCCGAGATAAACATCTTCGCTCTGGCGGGTACGGGTGGTCAACTCGACAATATAACGTTTGACAGCCGGCGAAATGTAAATATGTCTGACGTCCTCGGTTACTTGCAGGATGTCCTTCGTTTTGACAACGGGCTGAAGAGTCTCCAGCGGATGCTGAATCTGCTGGTCACCGAGCACGCGAATCTCATCGGACATCGAAGGATATCCCAGCCGCAGTCGAAGCAGGAAGCGGTCCAATTGTGCTTCGGGAAGCGGGAAGGTTCCTTCATATTCGATCGGGTTTTGGGTCGCCATCACCATGAACGGCTTGGGCAGGATATGGGTGACACCATCCACGGTCACCTGGCGCTCTTCCATCGCTTCGAGCAAAGCCGCCTGAGTTTTGGGTGTGGCACGGTTGATCTCATCGGCAAGGACAATCTGTCCGATCACGGGTCCGGGACGGAACTCGAATTTATTCTTCTGCTGGTTGTAAATGGAAACGCCCGTCACATCGCTGGGGAGCATGTCGGGGGTGAATTGAATGCGGTTGAAGGCGCAATCAAGAGAGCGGGCCAGGCTGCGAGCCAGCATGGTCTTGCCGACGCCGGGTACATCCTCGATCAATACATGCCCCTGGCATAACAGCCCGATCACGATCAATTCGATGGACTGCTGCTTGCCCACAATCACCTTCCCCAAATTCTCGGTTACCTGCTCGCTGAACGCCTTGATATCCATCATGGATGAATTCATCCTTTCGAAAAGAATGACTCGATTCTATCATGCGGCTTCAGAAGTGGGCAAACCGAGGGACAAGCCCCGCATGGCTGTAGCAAAGTCAGGAAAAGGGTGTAAGGAGGAGTGAAAATGCAGCGGGAA
>CAILWD010000235.1 GCA_903837815.1 uncultured Chloroflexota bacterium
AGAACACATCGCCGGGGTAGGCTTCGCGTCCGGGCGGGCGGCGGAGGAGCAGCGACACCTGACGGTATGCCCACGCGTGCTTGGAAAGGTCGTCATAGATGATGAGCGCGTCGCGTCCCGTCTCCATGAATTCCTCGCCGATGGCGGTTCCCGCGTAGGGGGCAATGTATTGCAGCGCCGCAGATTCATCCGCAGAGGAAACCACGATGATGGTATGTTCCATCGCGCCGGCTTTTTCGAGAATACCGAGCGTGCGGGCCACTGCCGCCTTCTTCTGACCGATGGCGACGTAGATACAAACCAGTCCCTTGCCTTTTTGATTGATGATGGTATCGATGGCGATGGCGGTCTTACCCGTCTGACGGTCACCGATGATAAGTTCGCGCTGTCCGCGCCCGACAGGAATCATCGCGTCGATGGATTTGATACCCGTCTGAACAGGGGTATCCACGTCCTGACGATAAACCACGCCGGGGGCAATGCGCTCCACCGGGCGGAAGCCTGTGGTGGCAATCGGTCCCTTACCGTCGATGGGTTCACCGAGGGCATTGACCACGCGCCCGATCATGGCATCGCCCACCGGAACGGAGGCAATGCGGTTCGTGCCGCGCACCGTCATCCCTTCAGTGATTTCATCATACGCGCCCATGACGATAACGCCGACGCTGTCTGCCTCGAGGTTGAACGCCGTGCCCATCACGCCATTGGAAAACTGGATGAGTTCCTGCGCCTTGATGTTCGCAAGACCTTTTACGCGGGCAATGCCATCGCCCGCCTCCACCACGACACCAATATCGCTTACATTGAGTTCAGGGGTGAACCCTTCAATTTGTTTTTGCAAATCGCTTGTGATTTGCTGAATCAGGTCTGACATTCGGTAACCTCCGCCAAGATTCTAATTACGTACAATAACCCGGATAAAGGTTTATCCGGGTATGTCTCCAAATTCGAGCCTGAATTTTCTTCGTGAACAAAAATACAGGCGCGGCAATGATACCTGAAAGGCTCATGATTGTCCAGTTTAAGACGTCTGTACCTTAAAAATCACCCCTACCCTTGTCATTCACACAGCATGTACTATACTAGCGCCCGTTATTAAAAGATGAAATGAGGAACGAAAATGACTCCAGCCATTCAGCGCGAGGATGACCCGCCTCCCGCTTTCCACTCGAAACATTATTGGAAAATCGCCGTTCTTGCCAATATCAAGGATGACAACATGTCGAAGCCAGAGGGCGTTCCGCCCGATGCTTTTGCCGACTTCGACCACATCGAGATGGTGGACGCGCTTCGCGCCGCGCTCGAAACGGATGGACACTCGACAGTTTTTATCCCCGCTGACAGGGAACTGCCCTACACCCTCCGCGACGAGAAGCCCGATATTTGTTTCAACCTTGCCGAAGGCCTCGGCGGCGACGCGCGCGAAGCTCAGGCGCCTGCCCTGCTCGAGATGCTCGGCATTCCTTACACCGGCTCGCGTGTGCTTGCCAATGCCATTTCTCTCGATAAAACCCTCACCAAACGCATCTGGCGCGACCGCCGCCTGCCCGTTGCGCCCTTTCAGGAATTTCTAATCGGCGATGAACCCCTGCGGGCGGAATTGAAGTTTCCGCTCTTCGTCAAGCCATCGCGCGAAGGAACAGGCATGGGCGTGGACATCAACGCCCTTGTCAACGACGAAAAGGAATTGCGTGAGCGCGTCACCTATATTATCAATATGTATCGCCAGCCTGCCCTTGTGGAAACTTTTCTGCCGGGGCGAGAATTTACCGTTGGGCTTTTGGGACGTTCCGACGCCAAACTCTACTCGCGTCACCCCGAATGGTACGAGAAGGATGGCTTCCACCGTTTTCCCGTCCTCGAATTGGATACCTCCCACTCGACCACACCCTGGATTTACACGAACGAAGCCAAGTCGAAGGATGTCGGCGAAGATGGGTATTTGGGATATTTCTGCCCTGCCGAAGTGGAACCGGAATTGGAAAAGAAGTTGAAATACCTTGCCCTGCGCGCCCATCAGGCAATCAATTCTCTCGATGTTTCCCGCGTGGATATCCGCCTCGACGAAGACGGCAACCCGCGCCTGATCGAAATCAACACCCTGCCGGGCATCACCCCTGATTACAGCGACCTTTGCCTGCAATCCAAAGCGGAAGGTATTTCCTATGAAGACCTGGTTCTGGACATTCTCTATCTTGGCGCTGGTCGTTGGGGGATGATCCCGCCGCATGAGAATGGCGCAAAGAGAAAGCCGTAGTAATATACCCGGAGAAAAAATACCCACGAAACCGTGGGTAAGTGGGAGAGCCACCAGTGGGATACGAACCCACGACCTAGCGATTACGAATCGCTCGCTCTACCAGCTGAGCTATGGTGGCAATTTTTGCGGGCGGGATTATACAGGATTAAAATCAAACCCGCAAGTTTTTTGCCTGTCACATCGTCTAATCCGAGCAAGACCAATCCAAAACACTTGCACTGCGCGCAAGTGCAGTGTCGAAAATCGGAAATTAACTCATGCTTCGCATTGCCATGCTTTCCTATCACACCTGCCCACTGGCGACTTTGGGCGGCAAAGACACCGGCGGGATGAACGTCTACGTCCGCGACCTGACGCGCGAGTTGGGGCGGATGGGTGTCCACGTGGATGTCTTCACCCGCTCGCAGGACGAGCACGTCCCGCATGTCGTCCACGAATTGGGATTTGGCAATCGCGTGGTGCATGTCCCCGCTGGACCTGAATCGCCCAAATCGAAGGGGGAAATCGCCAACTACATTCCCGAGTTCGCCGAGGGCATCAAGCAGTTTGCGGCGGAGAAGGGCATCACATACGACGTTATCCACAGCCACTATTGGATGTCTGGATTGGCGGCGGAGATGCTAAGCGATGCCTGGGGTGGGATGCCCATCGTCCACATGTTTCATACTTTGGGCGAGATGAAGAATCGGGTTGCCCGATCAGACAGCGAGCGGGCAGACGGGGAGCGATTGAAAGGGGAGAGGCGGGTGCTGCGTCGCGCAGATCGGGTTGTGGTCGCCACTCTGGCTGAGAAGACCCAATTGCGATTCCTCTATCGGGCAGACGATCATAAGATGGTGACCATCCCGCCGGGGGTGGATGTCAGTCATTTTTACCCAATCCCCGCCGACGAAGCAAAGCAGTTTATCGGCTTGAACCCCGAAGACCGCATGGTGCTCTTCGTGGGGCGTATCGAGCCGCTCAAGGGCGTGGACACGCTGATCCATGCCATGTCTTGCCCGGAATTGCAGAGCTTGCATCGCCCCGTTCATCTGGCAATTATCGGCGGCGAACCCGACGCCCTGCCCGAAAATATGACCGAGGAAATGTCGCGCCTGCAAAACCTGTGTGACAACTTGTGCGTGGAACGCATGGTGGTTTTCCTCGGCAAGCGCGGACAGGATACCCTGCCGTACTATTATTCGGCGGCGGAAGTGCTGGTGATGCCTTCGCTGTACGAGTCGTTTGGGATGGTGGCGCTGGAGGCGATGGCTTGCGGGACGCCGGTCATTGCTTCGGAGGTGGGCGGACTTGGCTATCTGGTGCAGGATGGGCAGACGGGCTACACCATCCCCGATAGCGATCCCGATGCCCTGTGCGACAGGTTATCGCATCTGCTGGGAGATTCTCATTTGCGCGGGACGATGGGGACGAATGCCGCTCGTTATGCCCGTGATTATGCCTGGGGGAAGATTACGGAACAAGTCATCGAGGTGTATCGGGGATTGGCGAGTGAAACCTCTACTGGATAGATGCGGCGGCTAGGCAACCATGCATGAAGTCTGCGCCAAAATCGAAACTGGCGCGCAATGAAACGTCTCCATTTGGTAAAATAGACCAATTCTTTTCCCAGTGAGGACTTCATATGTCATCTGACTTGCAAACCAGTTCGATCAATGCGCTTCGCTTTCTCTCTGCTGATGGCGTGCAGAAAGCCAATTCGGGGCATCCCGGCTTGCCGATGGGCGCCGCCGCCATGGCTTACACCGTTTGGACCCGCCACTTGCGTCATAATCCGCGCAATCCCAAATGGGCGGGACGCGACCGCTTCATCCTTTCAGGCGGGCATGGTTCGATGCTTCTCTATTCCCTCCTGCATCTAACCGGCTACGATCTTTCGCTCGATGAATTGAAGAACTTTCGCCAGTGGGGAAGCCTGACCCCCGGTCACCCCGAATACGGCTGGACCCCCGGCGTGGAAATGACCACCGGTCCGCTCGGTCAGGGATTTGCCACCGGCGTGGGCATGGCGATTGCCGCTTCGCATCTTGCTGCGAGATTCAACCAGCCCGGCCATGAAATGATCGACTCCTACATCTATGCCATCGTCACCGACGGCGACTTGATGGAAGGCGTGGCTTCGGAAGCCGCTTCACTGGCGGGACATCTCTCGCTCGGACGGCTGATCTACCTCTATGACGACAACCACATCTCGATTGACGGCTCCACCGATTTGGCATTCACCGAAGACCGCGCCGCCCGCTTCCGCGCCTACGGCTGGCAGGTGCTGCGACTCGACGACGGCAACGATGTGGAAGCGATGGACAAGTTGATTCAGGAAGCGAAAACCGATCCCCGCCCAAGTATCATCATGTGCCGTACGACCATTGGGTTTGGTGCGCCGAACAAGCAGGGCACATCCAAGGCGCACGGCGAGCCGCTGGGCGATGAAGAACTCAACGCCGCCAAGGATAATCTCGGCTGGGAAAAAGAGCCGCGCTTTTATATTCCCGAAGACGTGCTGGCATTTTATCGCAAAGCTGTCGATCATGGACGCGAACTGGAAGCGGAATGGCGCACCCGTTTCGACGGCTTCAAGCGGATTCATCCCGCCCTGGGCGCGGAATTACAGCGACGGCTCAACGGCGAACTCCCCGAAGATTGGGCTTCCGCCCTGCCTGTTTTCCCGGTCGACGCGAAAGGCATGGGGACTCGCGTGGCGTCGGGCAAGGTGATTAACGCCCTTGCAACCAAGCTTCCCGAACTTTTGGGCGGCTCGGCAGATTTGGCTCCCTCGAACAACACCAAGATCGACGGCGTCCCTGCCTTCCAGAAGGACTCTTTTGCCGGGCGTAACTTCCACTTCGGTGTGCGCGAACACGCGATGGGCGCGGCGTTGAACGGCATGGCGGTCTTTGGTGGGTTGATCCCCTACGGCGCGACTTTCCTCGTCTTTGCAGATTACGTCCGCCCGGCAATTCGTGTCGCGGCTTTGTCGCACATCCCGACCATTTTCATCTTCACCCACGACAGCATCGGGCTTGGCGAAGATGGTCCCACACACCAACCCATCGAACATGTCGTTTCCCTGC
>CAILWD010000236.1 GCA_903837815.1 uncultured Chloroflexota bacterium
AAGCGTCGCCTTTGGCATCGCCATCGGCATTTGCCTGATCAGCATTCGGGTCAGACGGACAGTTGTCGGCGTTGCCCCCGATCCCGTCTTCATCGAGATCGTTGTCCGGGTCGTTGGGGAACGCGTCGCAAGCGTCGCCTTTGGCATCGCCATCGGCATTTGCCTGATCGGCATTCGGGTCAGACGGGCAGTTGTCGATTGAGTCCGCCACCAGATCATGGTCATTGTCTACGACAGGGATGGAGGAATAACAGCCGCCGTCATCGACACAGGATACAGAACTAACGGTGACATAAATGGAGCCGCTCAGTACCTCAATCCCGTAGCGCTGGTTGGAGTTGAAAACACCACCTTTAACTTCGACGCTGGTTGAGCCTGTGCCATTCACCAGGATGCCGGAGCCGACATCATTGGTATAGCCGCCAGTTCCACTGCCGCCGCTGATATTGGTCCCGTTGTTGCTGGCGACGACATTCTCCAGGGTAATCTGGCTGGCGTCGGAAATATAGAAACCATTCCCGTCATTGCCGGTGGCAGACGCGTAGAGCAGAGAAACCGTTGGAGCGCTCAAATTCGCGCCGTTGTGGTTTATTCCGTTACCGTTTCCCCGCGCTTGGGTAAATGTGATTTCGCTCCCTGCCGCGCCGGTAATCTCGATCGAGCCGGAAGTGGCGGTTGCGCTAAATCCCTGATTGTTATTCTGGCCGTCGAAACTGCTGGCATTGGTGACAAAAATATTGCCGCTTGTGGAAGTTAAGTTTGCAGTAAGGCCGTTCTCCTGGTTGAGCACGTCCACATCGTCCAGGGTAATATCTCCGCTGGCGGTGGTGACGATTACGCCGCTGCCGATGTCGCCGTTGGTCACATCCACATTAGAAAGGAAGACATTTCCTGCGCCGGCAATGTTCACACTGATTCCAGTCGAATCACTGTCCAGCACACTGGAATTGGAAATTGTCACGTCGCCGCTGGAGCCGACATTGATTCCATTGGAATCGTTATTATTTACATCAACAGCAGTATTGTCAATCGAAACAGCAGCGGCATTGGCGATATCAATACCGCCCTCTCCGTTATTATTTGCTGTTATGTGATCCAGGGTCACATTTGCGCCCGCTGTGGCAATGGTTATGCCCTTTCCATCGTTATTGCTCGCGGTCACGTAATCCAGGTTGATGGTTTGAGAAAGCAGGGTCAGCCCGGAATAATTGATACCGCCTGCTCCCTGTGCATCGGTGAACTGAATACGATTAGCGTTGGCGCCGGTAATCGTAATCGAGCCGGACCCCGCGCTAGCAAAAAAGCCCTGGTTATACTGGTCGTTACTGTTGTTTCCGTCGAAATTACTGCCATTCAAAACCTCGATATCTCCACTTGCAGAATCTAATACGGCAGTATTGTATCCGCCAGCCTGTTGAGATACGTCTACATTATCTATTTTAATATCCCTGTCGGCATACACTTGAAGACTGGCGGCTGTCGTGTTGTCTCGAATGATGAATTCGCGGACGGTTACATCTCCCAGCCAGCGGTCCGCGTCGGACCCGACCTGGATAAAAGCATTGCTATTGTTATCGAAAACACTTTGAGTTCCAAACAAAGAAGAAGAACCGCCCAGCCATCCGCCTCGCAGGGTTATATTAAAGTTTTTTAGCGTGTCGTAGGATGTGCCCAAGGTCGCGCTGGTAAGAGAAAAATTGGTATTGAAAGTTGTTTGCTCAAAATAGATTACGCCATGACGGGAAAAATGATCGCCCGTGTTTGCTTGAAGTGCAGATAACAAATTTGCGATGTTTGAAAAAGCGCGACAATCGGAACTGCCATTTGGGGCGCTGTTCTCCGGACACCACATTGGGTCCACATTCTCAATGACCTCTGCCGCTTCTTCGGAGACCAGGGGAATCGAATTTCCATTTTCATCCAGCACAACTACATCCGTATCTTCGGGCATCTGGCTGAGAAGGGGAACGCCTTCGGTTGGGGCTGCATTTTCAACAGAGTCCGTGGAAGGTTCCTCAATTGAGGTTGATTCTTCCGACGGAATTGTTTCCTCAACAATGGCAGAATCCTCGCCAGCCGAATCAACGCCTTCAGCAGGCAGAGATTCGGAATCCCCGTTCCCTTCGTCTGAAGGAGGCGTTGTCGCCTCTGCCGTCTCTGCTGCGGGCGGTGGAGCATCGTCCGCCAGAGCGCTAGTCGGAAATGCCAGCGAAAGAATCAATGACACGAGAACAACCATTGAAATCAACTTTAACTTTTTATTGTACATTCCAGCCTCCTTTCGGCTGTACAGTCAAAACGGGTCTGTTTGTGGCTGCCAATAGTTTGGGCTCTGCGACCGGCCGTCGGCGAAGCCGTTCATTTTTTTAATCGTTGTGCATCGTAGTTGTGGAAAATCCATGAAAAAACCAGCGCAAAAACCTTTTTGACAACTAAATTAAAAATATATTTTGATTTCAGGTTAAAAAAATAAGCGCATAACCTTTAAAAAGCCTTCAAAGACCTTTCAAAATTGAAAGGTGCTAATTTCATTTTAATCATTGCTAACAAAAAGTCAATAGATATATGAGACTGTTTTGGACTGATTTAGGGACCCCCACCAAACCGAAATCGATGGATTGGATGCGGTCACAGGGGAATAACTGAGCCGGCGCCATGCTTTGCAAAACTAAAAGGCAACATTTCGGAATTGAAAAGCAATAAATCCCCGAATCTGTGTTAAACTGAACACAGAAAACATCCGATAAACCGCAAACCTGTCGAAAGGCAGCGACGCAAAGTTATGGGTCTAAAGTTGTAAATTTACAACCATGACCGCCAGACCGCCGAAGATTACATCGTTTTGAATTTTCCTCCGCGGGTCTGGCAAAAGTCAGGCCCGTTTTTTATCCGCACTTTACAACCCGCATCGTACCGATAAACCGCAAACCTGCCGAAAGGCAGGGACGCAAAGTCATGGGTCTAAATCTGCTATTCAGCGGACAAGACTGCCAGGCTACCGAAAACGAGCAATCAAGATTTCGCAAATCACGGGATCTGGATGCTCAAATGA
>CAILWD010000237.1 GCA_903837815.1 uncultured Chloroflexota bacterium
AATATTCCATTGTCCACTGAGCCAAGCGGCCCGCGCTTTAGCGATCGCCAGAGCGCCTTGTTCACGCCAACACGCTCTGGCGCGCTTGCGACGCAATCTAGAAATTTGCTTGCTGCCACTTTCAACCGTACCGCTACCGATGAAATATTCGTTTTACTTGCTGGATTGCGGCTGCCGCACCCGTCAGGAAGCGCTCAACCGCTTGGCTCCCATGTGGGATTGAAGCTGTCGAAGGACAAGCCGAATCCCGTGTTGTAGTAATAAAAAGTTGAGATGATAAAAAACGAGCATGGTTTGCTATAGTTCTTTAGAAGCGCTGGCGTTGTTTATATATCACTTTAAAAATTCGAGTTTCCTGAGAGGACGCATCATGCTGATTTATCTATTCGCGCTTACTACCGGGCTGCTGGCTTGGATGATAGTTAAACCGCATTGGATGCCCCCGCCACCAGACATTCATCTCCCGAAGAAATTACCTGGTCGGGTTGAGGCATTAATGAAAAAATATGAGGAAGAGTGGAATGTAATCAAGGCAGTGCGGAGTAGAAAGGCTGGGCAGGGAGCATTGCTAAAAGAATGGGCTCTCAATGCAAACTTGGCGTCTTCGGCCGGATTATTGCCCGCACAGGCGCAGGCGCTGGAGGAATTCAAAGGCTGGGTTTCCTCCCTGACCGCCCCGCAATCCGACTCCATTGTATTGGAGATCGAAAGATTTTGCGCAAAGCAAGGGATTGAACTGGGTTGGATTCTTGACGACGCCGGTCTGGTGGACATACGCGCCGCCCTCTCGACGCTTGTTATGTATTACGGCATGGCTGTCCAACACCGCATGGCAACTCAGCCCCTGGCGGCTTTGCGCGCCTGGGAGAATGATCCACTTTCGAGGCGAAACCGTGATTTTGGATCGCGGCTGTATGCATTGCTTGCTACGGAGGGACACGTCACTCTTCCCGCGAATATGCTTCTTGCACCGGAGAAGGAGCGCACAGCTCATGTGGTTAATACGATTAAAGAAGAACTGTCCAGGAATCGCCCTGCAATTATTTCCCTGGCGGCGCAGGCTCTTGCCGACCAGCAATCTGGGCTGTAGCCTTACACGTAACTGCTTTTACGGAGACCAAAATGAAAATAAGAACGTCCCTTAGAATTGGATTGGCAGAAGTAGACCTGATTGGTCCTTGCCTGGAAGCCTGTACAAAGTCTGACAATTCGATAAATTTTTGCTTATCCCTCTGCTCGACCGCGTCAAATAGCTGAGACGACCCTTATCACGAGGACGCACCACTCCAACATCTGTTTCGGAATCGGGCTGAAGACAGGCTGTCAGGTTGGGACAGCCGGCGCGGCACGCCCGCTTTCGGCGGAAGATTTTGTGGCACACAAGCCGCAAGCGGTATCCCTTGCCATGACGGACTTAATCTTGGGTCCATCCCAGCGGGCGGTTAACGGGCTGAAAAATCTATTTACCGAGTGGAAACGCAGTCGTGGGGAGATAAGCAATATATGATGTTGGGCTCCTGCCCGTCACAAAAACGTTCATGGATCATACTCCGCTGATTCCCTTTGCGGGAATGCTTCTGGCTGGATTGGCAGTCGGGCAGGCGTTCTTTCCAGATGGAGTGACCCGAAAATATACGCTTCCCAACCCGCGCGCTTTGCGGCTGGTGCGCGCCCTTGAAAATATCGGCAGAAATTCTCTAGCCATCTATATTGTGCAGGAACCCATCAGTCTGGCGGGGGCGCTCTAAGTCTTTCAACTTCTCCCTCCCTCCCCTTTACCAAATCTTCATATAACCTTTGTCAAACGCCAACAAATAATCATTACACTCCAGCCAATATAAAGTACACATAAAACAAGGAGAATGGCATGAAAATTTTTGGCAAACGACTCTTTAGACCCCGCAGCATCTGGATTCGGAAAGTGGTGCAATGGTTCTTTTTCCTGCTGATTGCGCTGATCGCGGTGAATCACACGCTGGTCGAAAACGGCGGCGGAATCGCATTCCTCTCCACCGCTTCGCTTCACGCGCTCTGCCCCTTCGGCGGCGTGGTGACGATTTACCAATACGCCACTGTCGGAACTTTCGTGCAGAAGATTCACGAGTCCTCGTTCATCTTGATGATCCTCGCCTTCCTGCTGGCAGTTTTGTTCGGACCCGTCTTCTGTGGCTGGGTCTGCCCGATGGGAACAGTTCAGGAATGGGTCAGCGCTTTGGGAAAGAAAATCTTTCGTCGCAAGTTCAATCATTTCGTCCCCGAAAAACTGGATAAAGTCCTGCGCTACCTGCGTTACGTAGTATTGGCTTGGGTGATCTATGTCACTGCCACCAGCGGCACTTTGATCTTCGCAGAATACGATCCCTACTTTGCCCTCTTCAACTTTTGGACGAGCGAAGTCGCCGTCGCCGGACTCGTTATCCTCGGTGTCACGCTCCTGCTCTCGCTCTTCGTCGAACGTCCGTGGTGCAAGTATGCCTGCCCCTACGGTGCGGTACTCGGCATCACCAACCTGTTTCGCGTCTTCCAAATCCGCCGTGTGGAATCCACGTGCAAAAATGACGGCGCCTGCTCCATTCTCTGCCCGATGAACATCCCCGTGGACGCGGTGAAAACCGTCCGCGATCACCAGTGCATTTCATGCCTCGAATGCACGTCCGAAGCCGTTTGCCCTGTCGCCAAAACTGTCGTCTTCAACGTTGGAGGTGTGAAATGAATCTGACATCCAAACCGCTCGCCGCCATCATCTTTGTCGTCCTCTTTGGCGGTATCGCCTTCACAACCGCAATGGGTTGGTGGGAAACCGAATCTACAAAAGAAGCCGCCACCTACACCGAAGGCGAGTTCGCGGGACAAGCCAACCCCGCCGACATTCGCGGCTCGTATACCTTTGGTGACGTGGAAAAGAATTTCGGCATTGCGCCCGATGTCCTTGCGCAAGCCTTCAAAATCGAAACCGATGACCCCGCTGCGTTTGCGGTCAAAAACCTTGAGGAAATTTATGCCGAGAGCGAATACGAAATCGGTACGGCGTCGGTGCGGCTCTTCGTTGCTTTCTACAACGGACTGCCCTTTGACTTGACCACCGATATTTATCTGACGGAAGAAGCGGCGGGACTCCTCAAGCAGCGGACTCTAACCCCCGAGCAGTTGACTTATCTCGAAGCGCACACAGTCTCGCGCTCCGCGTCCGCCGCCACCCCCGCACCCGAAGCGGATTCGGCTCCAGCGGTTGAATCCACCCCCGCAGCAGAATCCACTTCGAGCGAGGAAGTCGCCGAGAAATTGATCAAGGGAAAAACCACCTTCCAGGAAATCCTCGATTGGGGTGTGAGTCAGGAAGTCATCGAGCAGGTGATGGGCGTGCCCATGCCCAACCCGCTGACCACGGTCAAGGACTTTTGCGCCGAGCAGGGCTTGGACTTCGAGACCATCAAGCCCGCCCTGCAAGCCGAGGTGGATAAAATTCAGTAGATAAAAAAGAGAC
>CAILWD010000238.1 GCA_903837815.1 uncultured Chloroflexota bacterium
GCTCGATATCCTTCGGGTCAATCTGACGCGCCGCCTGTCCCATTTGACCGGGGAGCATTTCCATGATTTGCGAGAGCGGCCCCATCTTTTTCATCTGCTTCATCTGCTCCAGCCAATCCTCCAGCGAGAATTGACCCTTCAACAATTTTTGGGCTTGCCGAGCCTGCTCGTCCATGTTCTGCCCGTCGTAGGCGGCTTCGGCTTTTTCAATCAAGCCGATCAGGTCGCCCATGCCCAAAATGCGGGAGGATAGCCGCGACGGGTCGTAAGCTTCGAGCGCGTCGAGTTTCTCGCCCGTGCCGATGAATTTGATTGGGACACCCGTCACCGAGCGGATGGAGATGGCTGCGCCGCCGCGTGAGTCGCCATCCATTTTGGTCATGACCAGACCCGTCAAGTTGATCGCGTCGCGGAAGCCTTGTGCGATGTTGAGCGCTTCCTGACCGATCATCGAGTCGACCACCAGCAGGATGTCCACCGGGTTGACATTTGCCGCGATGGCTTTCAACTCGTCCATCAGCGCAGAGTCCATCTGCGAGCGTCCAGCGGTATCCACAATGACCAGGGTGTAGCCGCCCTTTTCTGCTTTGTCGAAGGCGCGTTTCGCCAGTTGCGGCGGCGTGATCGAAGTATCTGCTTCGACTTCCACATCCAGCCGTTCGCCGAGTTGCTGCAACTGCTTGACGGCGGCGGGACGATACGGGTCGCCAGCCACCAGCAGAACCCGCTCCCCTTTCGACTTCATCAGCCGAGCCAGCTTGCCTGAAACGGTGGTCTTGCCCGCGCCCTGCAAACCGACCATCATGATGACACGCGGCTTGGGACCGGTGAGATTCAGCCCGACGGATTCGCCCAGCGAGGTGATCAATTCCTCGTTGACGATTTTGATGACCTGTTGACCTGGGTTGAGCGCCTTCGAAACTTCTGCACCGATGGCGCGTTCGCGCACGCGGGCAATGAAGGTCTTGACCACGCTGAAATGCACATCCGCTTCGATGAGGGCGAGGCGCACTTCGCGCATGGCGGCATCTACATCGGCTTCCGAGAGTTTGCCGCGGCGGCGAAGGTTGTCGAAAATTTTGTTGAGTCTTCCGGTGAGAGTTTCAAACATAGTGTGGCATTTTAGCCCGGAGCAGGACGAGGGTCAAGCAAAAAGGTAATTTAAACCCAAAGGCACGAAGGTCACAAAGTTTTTCCCTTCGTGTTCCTTCGTGCCCTTCGTGGTTGAAAACCTTTACGGCTCCTGAATTTCCGCCGCGCGCAGGGTGTTCTTCATCAGCATGGCAATGGTCATGGGACCTACACCACCGGGGACAGGGGTGATGAACCCAGCCACTTCCTTTGCCTCGGCGAAATTCACATCGCCCACCAAACGCTGTCCGCTCTTCTTGGTGGCGTCGGGGACAGCGTTGATGCCCACGTCGATGACCGCCGCACCGGGCTTGATCCAGTCGCCGCGAACCATTTCGGTGCGACCAATCGCCGCGATGATGATATCCGCCTGACGGACGACACCGGGCAGGTCCTTCGTCCGCGAGTGGACAACGGTAACGGTGGCATTCTTCCCAATCAACAACAGAGCGGCGGGCATACCGACGATGTTCGAGCGTCCCAACACAACCGCGTTCGCGCCTTCGATTTTCACGCCCGATTTTTCGAGCAGGTAGATGCAACCAAAAGGCGTGCAGGGCACAAACAAAGGCTCGCGTCCTTTTTGAGCAAGGCGACCAATGTTCAGCGGGGAGAAACCATCCACATCCTTTTCGATGTTGATGAGCGAGAGAACGCGCTCTTCGTCGA
>CAILWD010000239.1 GCA_903837815.1 uncultured Chloroflexota bacterium
ATCCTTGCCCTTCTTGTCCTTGCATTCATTGCTGCCGTTGTGATTTTCCTTGGCTATGTGCCTGCGCGGGCGACCATGCTGTACGGAATTCCTTCGGGCGCTTTGTCCATTGTGGAGCGGGTCGAATATTCCACGCGGTTGCTGGCTCACGGCGAGATTCTGACTGTGGCGCGAAATCCAAACGGCGCGGAGCAGACCTTCCACATCGGCGAGGGCGAATCTATTTCATCGGTTGCCGTGCGGCTGGAGCAGGACGCGCTCATCGTCAGCGCTCAGGCGTTTTATGATTACGTCGTTTACACGGGACTTGACCGCACGATTCAATCGGGCGATTATTCCCTCGACCCCAAATTATCCATCGTGGATATTGCCCGCCAGTTGCAGGATTCGACGCCTGCCGAAGTGACCTTTGTGATTTTGCCTGGCTGGCGGCTGGAGGAGATTGCCGCTTCGCTGCCCACCTCCGGGCTGGGGATTTCACCCGAAGCCTTTATTCACGCCGCGACGCGGAGCGCTCCGCCCGCCGTGCTTGGAATTTCATCCGACACGATGGAAGGATTCTTCTACCCTGATTCCTATCTCGTGCCGCGTTCCGCCACCGTTGACCAACTCCTCGATTTGGTTGCCCGCAACTTCGCCTTGCACATTACCGAAGACCTGCGGGCGGGTTTCGCCGCGCAAGGCTTGGACGTGTATCAGGCGGTGACGCTTGCCTCCATCGTCGAGCGCGAGTCGGTTCAAGATGACGAACAGGCGTTGATTGCCTCGGTCTTCCTCAATCGCTTGAATGTCGGCATGACTTTGGGCAGCGACCCTACCGTGCAATACGCCCTCGGTTACGACGACTCCGCGCAGACCTGGTGGACGAATCCGCTCAGTCTCGATGACCTGAAATTCGACTCGCCGTACAACACGTATGTTTACGCTGGCTTGCCACCCACGCCGATTGCAAATCCCAGCCTGGGGGCGTTGCAGGCAGTGGCATTTCCTGAAACTTCGCCATATTATTATTTTCAAGCAAGGTGCGACGGCTCAGGCTATCACACCTTTGCCGTGACGTTTGACGATCATTTGGCGAATGGTTGTCCGTGAGGATAACCGAGTCCAACGCGAAGACTCTGTAGGGCGATATTTTGTACTTTTCCAAATTAGTCGAGCAATAAATTCGACGTGGGAAACCCAACGCCTAACCACGGAGACGCTGAGACACTGAGGAAAACCATTAAAAACTCCGTGCCTCCGTGTCTCAGTGGTTCAAAATGGGCAGGGCGGATTGCTCGGTTTAATTGTTATTTTGCAATATATCGCCTTTGTTCGCGGAATAAATTCCGCGCTACGTTTATCCTTTCAAATTTGCAACCCATCGTTTGCTTCATATTGCGTAAAATGAAACGCGGAGGTCACAATGACATTCTTTGCACTCAGTATTTTTCTTTCGGCTTTTTTGTTGTTCCAAATCCAGCCGATGATTGGCAAGTTCATCCTGCCCTGGTTCGGCGGGACGCCTGCCGTCTGGTCAACCGCCATGCTGTTTTTTCAAGTCTTTCTCACGGGCGGGTATGCCTACGCCTATTGGCTGGTCAAACAAAAGCGGCAGGGTTGGATTCACTCCGCCCTGCTTGCGTTGACCGTCGCCCTGCTCATCGTTCTGGGCTTTTTCTGGAAGTCGCCTGTCACGCCATCTGTCGAGTGGAAGCCTGACATCGGCGTGTCGCTTCCCATTTTGCAATTGTTCTTCCTGCTGACCATCTCGGTGGGTTTGCCCTATTTCATGCTTGCCTCGAACAGCACGCTCATGCAGGCATGGTTCAGCAGGTTGTTTCCACAGCAATCATACGCAAGGCTTTACTCGCTCTCGAATGTCGGCTCCCTGCTGGGATTGCTCACCTATCCGCTGCTCATTGAGCCGCAGTTGACTCTCCGCGCCCAGGGCTGGGTCTGGTCTGCGGGATTTTTCGCCTTTGCCCTGCTTGCAGCGTGGATGTCGTTCCGCGCCCAAAGCGGGGAGGTGGCTGCGGGTGGGCAACCAGCCGTCCCGACGACAAAAGCAGAAAAGCCGTCTGCCGCGATGATGTCGCTGTGGGCAATCCTCGGTGCGATTCCCTCCATCTTCCTGCTGGCGATGACCAACCACATCACCCAGGAGGTGGCGGTGATTCCCTTCCTGTGGATTATCCCGCTGGCTTTGTACCTGCTTTCGTTCATCCTCGCTTTTTCTGGCGGCAAATGGATTCAGCGCCGACTGTATGCGCTGCTGTTTGCGGTTGCCAGCGTGGCGGCTTTGTGGGCGCTTGGCAACACGGCGACTATGAGCATCTTTTTGCAGATATTCGTTTACAGCGCGCTTCTGTTTTTGGCGTGCATGATTGGGCACGGCGAACTTTATCTTTTGCGCCCGTCTGCTGAGCATTTGACCGCCTTCTATTTGATGGTTTCCGTGGGCGGCGCGTTGGGCGGGATTTTTGTCAACCTGGTTGCGCCGCTCATTTTTACGGGCTACTGGGAGTTTTACCTCGCCTGGCTGATGACTTTCATTGTCGTCATCCTTTCGCTTTTGCCGCGCTGGGAACGTCCGCAAGTGCGCGCTTCGGTCTTGTGGACTTCGCTGTTGGCTGGCACGCTGATCCTGATTTTCAGCCTCAACTCGTTCTTCGACGCGCTGGCGGCGCACCGCAATTTCTACGGGTTAATGCGCGTCAAATCGTGGACTTCTGCCAACGGATTTGGCGATGGCTATTTGATGATTCACGGCATGACCGTGCATGGCATTCAACACCTGTCTCCTGAACTGCGCGACGAGCCGACGACGCATTTCACCCGCGAGAGCGGCGCAGGGCTGCTGTTATCGAATCACCCCCAGCGCGGACACGGAATGAAGGTTGGTGTGCTTGGCTTGGGAATTGGCACGCTGGCGGCGTTTGCCGAGGAAAGCGATGTGTACCGCTTTTACGAGATCAACCCAACGGTGGTGGAATACGCCGAAGGCAGGGGCGGCTACTTCTCCTTTTTATCGGATTGTAAAGGCGAAGTCACTGTGGTGACGGATGACGCCCGCCTTGCGCTGGAGCGGGAACTTGCCCGCGGCGAGCCGCAGAATTTCGACGTGCTGATTTTGGATACCTTTAGCAGTGATTCGATCCCCACCCACTTGATTACCCGCGAAGCCTTTGCCATTTATCTCCAGCACTTGAAGCCCGATGGTATTCTTGCGTCGCACATCTCCAACCGCCATATTGATTTGCTGCCTGTGTTGTGGGGGCTGTCGCAGGAGTATGACCTGTCGATTGTGATGATTGACCGCAACCCAATGCCTGGCGAAGATTTATTCCCCTCGCGCTGGGTGTTGATGGCGGCTGACCCGCAGAGTTTGCAAATCTCCGAAGTGCAGGAAAAGGCGATCCCCCTCGATGCCTCGATTGGCTCCGTGCGCTTGTGGACGGACGATTACAGCAACCTCTTCCAGATTTTGAAGTAGGCGTAAAAAGAAGACGATCCCTTGCGAGACGGCTATCATCCATCGATTTAACTTAAGCGAAGATTTTTTAGTGCGATGCAACCAAAAACTCAAAACGTGATACGCTTGGACTACGGCCAATATCTGCTGGTCTACACATTAGACTTTATCGGTAATAAGCCCAGAAACCGATTTGGACGCTGATCAACGCAGAAAACGCGGATTTTTCTCTTTGAATCACGGATGTTACACAGTGTCGTTCTGAGCGGCGCGAGGAACCTCTACGATTGCCTCAGAGACCCTCACCGCACTGGCGCGACGCAAGTGTTGCTCTGCTCAGGGAATCACGACTGGGCGTGTAATATCAGTGAATCAGCGTAGATCAGCGCGC
>CAILWD010000240.1 GCA_903837815.1 uncultured Chloroflexota bacterium
CCTCACTGGGATTTGGGACCTGCTCTCGGCATCCTCGATTTTGAGCGCGGCACCAAGCTGACGGGGTCGCGTTTCTACGTCCTGCAAGGCGCGGGCGCACGCTTGCAGCGCGCCGTCATCGCGTGGATGCTCGACCTGCACATCAAACAAGGATACGAGGAAAAGTATCTGCCGTTCATGGTGAAGAGCGCGGTGGTCTATGGCGCGGGTCAATTGCCGAAGTTTGCCGACAACCTGTACAAAGACCACGAGGAAGATTACTACTTTGTGCCGACCGCCGAAGTCCCGTTGACGGGTCTGCACATGGATGAAATCCTAGATGAAGCGTCATTGCCAAGGTCGTACACGGCTTACACGCCCTGCTTCCGCCGCGAGAAGATGAGCGCGGGACGCGATGTGCGCGGCATCAAGCGCGGGCATCAGTTCGACAAGGTCGAGATGTATATGTATTGCAAGCCCGAAGAGTCGGAAGCCATGCACGAGAAAATGGTGAAAGACGCCGAGGAGACTTGTGCTCTGTTGGGCATCCCCTACCGCGTGAAGCGGCTCTGCACGGGTGACATTGGCTTCGGCTCGGCGATGACCTACGACTTCGAGCTATGGGCTCCAGGCTGTGATGAGTGGCTGGAGGTTTCATCCGTCTCGAACGTGACCGATTTTCAGGCGCGTCGCGCGAACATCAAGTACCGCCCCGCAGACGGCGGCAAGGCAAAGTTGGTCCATACGCTCAACGGCTCAGGACTGGGACTGCCGCGTACGATGATCGCCATCATGGAAAACTATCAGCAAGCCGACGGCTCGATTGTTGTCCCCGAAGTCTTGCGCCCGTGGATGGGCGGGATTGAAGTCATCAAGTAACACGTCCTTCAACTACGCTCAGGACGGACTTCGCGTTAAGCGTAGTCGAAACGCAGATTCGCAGTTTCTGTAAATCAAGAGGAAACCTTCGGGACGTTTTCCGCGTAAGGTAAGTAATGTCCAACCTGACAGGCTCACTTTGAAAACCCTGTCAGGTATTTTTTCAACGAGGAACCGATGACCGACCCTGAATTTTGGAGACTTTACTTTGAAACCATGCTGGAAGTTCTGACCTTCCTCGCCCTGTTGACGGGGTTGTTCGGGTTGCTGATTCCCGTCTTCCCAGGCTTGACCGTGATGTGGATCGCGACGCTGGTCTACGCGGTGATTCAGTCTGTTGCGGGGAACATGACATGGGTGGGCTGGCTGATCTTCGTCTTCATTACCCTGCTGATGATTGGCGGCAACATCGTGGACAACATCATCATTGCCAAGCACATGCGCGACAAGGACATCCCCTGGAGTTCAATCCTGCTCTCGTTTGCGGCGGGGATCATTGTCAGCCTGTTCCTCACCCCACTGGCAGGGATTATCGCTTCGCCCGTTGGACTTTTCCTCGCCGAGTGGAGAAGGGTCAAAGATAAACAAGCCGCCCTCGCCAACACCAAAGCATGGATGACGGGCTGGGGCTGGTCGTTTCTGGCAAGGTTCGGGATCGGGATTGTGATGATTGCGTTGTGGGGACTGTGGGCGTGGATATGATTTAGACCTCCGAAGTCTCTGAGACTTCGGAGGTCTGGTTTTAGAACGACACTGGCTTTCCCAGCATCCCCGTCAACAGCTTGACCGAATTCTTCATGTCATTGATGTCCACCATCTCCGAAGCGGAGTGGGTGTAGCGGCTGGGGATGGACAGCGCGCCCGTCATCACACCTGCGCGGGAAATTTGGATTTGCTGGGCATCAGTGGAGCCGACCAACAGCACTTCACGCTGGTAGGGGATTTTCGACTTCTCCGCAGTCTGAATCATCCAGTCCACCACGCGCGGGTCGGCGATCATGCCCACGTCGCGGAACTTGACACAAGGTCCCTTGCCGAGTTCCATCACCATTTTGATCGAAGCGGGGGTGTCGCCTGTGGGAGTCACGTCCACGGCGATGCCGATTTCTGGGTCGATACCAAAGGTGGCAGAGCCTGCGCCGCGTGAGCCAACTTCCTCTTGAGTCGTGAAGACAAAATACAAATCGTTCGGCGTCGACTTGATTGCACGTAGCGTCTCGATCAACACGACCACGCCCACGCGGTCATCGAGTGACTTGGCAACGAGGCGGTCGCCCATCTCGATGAAGGAACGCTCGAAGGCGGCGATGTCGCCGACCTTGACGGGGCAATCGTCCCTGCTGATGGCGCCCACGTCGATGTACATCTTGTTGATCGGGATAATGTTGTCAATCAGTTCCAGACGGTCATAGCCGATCAGCCCCATCGTCCC
>CAILWD010000241.1 GCA_903837815.1 uncultured Chloroflexota bacterium
CCTTCAGCGCCGCCTCCATGAAAGCATACGACGGCGTCAACCCGCCCTCCCGCAGGCTGGAGCACAGTTCAATTCGATCTGCCCCCGAAGCAATGGCTGTGGAAAATGACTCGTAGTTATCGACGCAAATTTCGAGATTCATAAGGCTGCCACAAAACTCCACTTTGTAAATTCACTGTACTAACAAAGATTATTTTACAGAATTCCAGCCTCAAAGTCAAGCGCCAGTTTCTTGACAATTTTTAGCTATGAATATAAAATAATTTAGGTATGACTAAAAATTACCCCGCCACCCAATCCGTACAGGATTACCTCAAGCGCATTTACGACCTGACCGAAGGCGGCTGCCCTGCCAGCACGAATGATTTGGCGCGGGAGTTGAAGGTCAAGCCCGCTTCGGTGACAGGCATGATTCAAAAACTCGCCGCTGAAAAACCTGCGCTGGTGGCGTACCAAAAACATCAGGGCGTGACCCTCACCCCCGCAGGCAGGCGCGCCGCGTTGGAGGTCATCCGCCACCATCGCCTGCTCGAAACCTGGCTGGTGCAGACTTTGGGCTATGCGTGGGATGAAGTCCACGAGGAGGCGGAGCGGCTGGAACATGTGGTTTCGAAGGATTTGGAACAGAGAATCGCCGCTGCGCTTGGTCACCCCACCCGCGACCCACACGGCGAGTTGATTCCGTCCGAAGACCTGACCATGCCCACCGAGGACTGCACCCCCCTCGCGGCTCTGCGTCCCCCGCAGACAGCAACCATTTTGCGAGTCAGCGCCCACGATACCAACCTGCTGCGCCACCTCAATAGTCTGGGGCTGACCCCCGGCGTGCATGTCGAAATCACGGAGTATTCATCGTTCGACAACAACCTGACGGTGAAGGCAAATAAAAAGACAACCGTGCTGGGGTTGAATATCACCACGAAGATTTTTGTGCAGACTATGTAGTGCGGAATTTATTCCGCAACCGAAGGCGATATGAATATCGCCCTACAGGAATTCAACAAGAGGATTTTATGAATATCACCATCTGGATCATTATCATCGCCGCGCTGTTGCTTGCGGCAACCTTCCTCCCCCGTGTGGGATTGCTGGCGGTTTATAAAACCTACCGCGCGGCGTGGGAGCGCGAACAAGTGGAAGACGCCCTCAAACATCTGCTCGACCGCGAACAGCAGGGGCGCCACGCTTCGCCCGAGTCGCTGGCTGGGACGTTGGACATTCGGCGCGGTGAAGTGACGCGGCTCATCGAAAACATGGAGGAACAGGGGCTGATCGAATCACGCGGTTCGGAGTTGTGCCTGACCACCGAAGGCGAACGCTGGGCTTTGCACGTTGTCCGCGCCCATCGGCTATGGGAACGCTACCTGACTGACGAGGCGCGAATGCCGCTGGAGAAAGTCCACACCGAGGCGCACCGCCGCGAACACGCCATCAGCGACGCGGAACTAGACCAAATGGACGCGGCAATGGGCTTCCCCACTCGCGACCCGCACGGCGACCCCATTCCCAACCGCGAGGGGGTTCTGCCCGAAGCGAAGGGAATGCCGCTGACGGCGTATCAGGCTGAGGGGCTGATTCGAATCGTCCACCTGGAGGATGAACCCGCTCTCGCCTATCAACAAATCCTGGCGGCAGGACTCCGCCTGGGGCAGGTCATCCGCGTGATGGATAAAAATCCGCAGCGCTATTTGCTGACCGACGGCGAACACGAATACCGTCTCGCGCCAGCCGTTGCCGCAAACGTGAGCGTGGCTTCGCTGCCCGAAAGCGAGGTGGCGCGGGCGCAGGCGGTTTCGCTGGTGGATTTGGAACATGACCAGAAGGCGGAAATTGTGGAACTGGACGAAGCCGTGCAAGGCTTCACCCGCCGCCGTTTTTTGGATCTGGGTCTGACGCCTGGCACGTTGATTTATCCCGAACTGATTAATTTCTTCGGCGATCCGCGCGCCTATCGCGTGCGCGGCACATTGATTGCGTTGCGAAAAGACCAGGCTTCGCAGATTTGGGTCAAGCCCGTTTAGAAGGAAAACCTATGAACAAAAAATTACTTCCCGCTGAAAACTGCGAAACCTGCCCCGCGTTTGCGGAATTGGAGCAGATGGGAATCAAACTCGATAATTACGACCGTGTGATTGCGCTGGCGGGCAACCCCAACACGGGCAAGTCCACGCTGTTCAACTCGCTGACGGGACTCAAACAGCACACGGGCAACTGGCCTGGCAAGACCGTCACCCGCGCCGAGGGTGGATACCAGTTCAACGGAGTCCGCTACAAGATTGTAGATTTGCCGGGGACGTACTCGCTGCTGTCTGCTTCGCAGGACGAAGAAGTGGCGCGTGACTTTATTCTGTTCGGGCAACCCGACTGCACCATCGTCGTCACCGACGCCACCGCGCTGGAGAGAAATCTCAACCTCGCCATGCAGGTCATGGAAATCACCGACAAGGTGGTTGTCGCCATCAACCTGATGGACGAAGCCCGCCGCAAGGGATTGGAAGTGGACGCCCGTTCCGTCGCCCGCGACCTCGGCGTGCCTGCCCTGCCCATCACCGCGCGGACGGGAGAGGGAATCCCTGCCCTGCTTTCGACAGTTGCCGAGGTGATTCAAGGCAGTATCGTCACCAAGCCCGTCCGCGTGGGAGGCACACCCGAATTCCAGAAAGCGGTCAATGAACTCGTGCCGATGATCGAGCAAGCCGCGCCCGGCGTGCCGAATGCCCGCTGGCTGGCAATCCGCCTGCTGGATGGCGACGCGAAAGTTCAACAAGCGTTGATGTCAGGTGAACTCGGTCAGCGCGTGGCGCGTCAGCAACGGGCAGACGTGCAATTCTCGAAGAAGATGTCGGTGCAGGGAAGACAGTAAAGTGTCGAAAATAAAGTGTCAAAGTGTCCAGGTGTCGAAGTGTCGCGCATGACACCTTTGACACTCCGACACTTCGACACTCTCACATCGGAGTTAATATGAGTCAAAAAGCAATCACCCCAAACGAAATCCTATCCAAAGCAGAAACCTTGCGCGGCGGGCTGTCCACTGGCTTCCGCGATGAAATTGTGAAATCGCTTTACAATGAAGCAGAGAGCATTGCCCAACGCGCGGTCAAGACCGCAGGCGATAAAAAATATGACTTCGACCAGCGGCTCGACCGCATTGTCACCTCGCCGATCTATGGTCTGCCCATCATGCTCGGCTTGCTCGCCATCCTCATCTGGCTGACGGTTTCGGGCGCGAACGTGGTATCCGACGCCATCGCCGCCGTCCTCTTTGCCGTCGGCGACTGGGGCAACGCGCTCTTCAATTCGCTCAATATCCCCTGGTGGATTACGGGCTTCATCTGGGACGGCGTCTATCGCGGACTCGCCTGGGTGGTCAGCGTCATGCTGCCGCCAATGATGATTTTCTTCCCCGCCTTCACCATCCTCGAAGACCTCGGCTACCTGCCGCGCGTCGCCTTCAATTTGGATTGGCTGTACCGCAAGGCGGGCGCGCACGGCAAGCAGTCTTTGACGATGGCAATGGGATTCGGCTGCAACGCCGCAGGCGTGGTGGCGGCGCGAATCATCGACTCGCCCCGCGAGCGGCTGATTGCCATCCTGACGAATAACTTTGTCCCATGCAATGGACGCTTCCCAACCTTAATCATGCTGGCGACTGTTTTCGTGGCGGCGGCTTTCCCCCCCGCCTTGACCTCGGTCATCGCCGCAGGGACAGTCGTCGGTGTGGTACTGGTTGGAATTTTCTTCACCCTGCTGATGTCGTGGCTTTTATCTCGAACCGTACTCAAAGGCGAAGCCTCCGCCTTCACGCTGGAACTTCCGCCCTACCGCCGCCCCAACATCGGGCGCATTCTCTACACCTCCCTGCTCGACCGCACGCTCTTCGTCCTATGGCGCGCCATGCAGACCGCCGCCCCCGCGGGAGCCATCATCTGGATTTTGGCAAACGTCCCCTTCGGCGATTCCAACCTCGCCCGCGCCATCGCTGACTGGCTGAATCCCTTCGGGCTGCTGCTCGGACTCGACGGCGTAATCATCCTCGCGTACATCATCGCCATCCCCGCCAACGAAATTGTCGTCCCGACCATGATGATGGTTTACATGGGCGCGGGCATGATGATTGACGGCCCCACCACCAGCGAATCAATCCGCAGTTTGCTCATCGACGGCAATGGCTGGACCATGCTCACCGCCGTCAACCTGATGTTGTTCGCACTCCTGCACAACCCGTGCGCGACGACCATCGCCACCATTTACAAGGAAACCAAATCGCTCAAATGGGCAACCCTGAGCGTGGTCATCACGCTGGGAACTGCCATCGTGGTGACGTTCCTGACAGCAAGCATTGCGCGGCTGTTGGGCTGGGTAGGATAAAAAACAGCAACTATGTTGTGGTTTGTGCCTCTTGAACGACTGTTGCTTGAGTTTCCTACACCAGTTTTCTTTGCAAAGCCAAACTCACTGCTGAAACGCGGTTATCCACGCCAAGTTTTTGAAGGATGTTGCTAATGTGGTACTTAACCGTTGAAAGGCTGATGACGAGGCGTTCAGCGATTTCAGCGTTGTTCAAGCCCTCCACCATCAACTTGAGCACTTCCACTTCGCGCTCGGTCAGGGTCTCGGTCTCCGCCGCCTGCTGGTTCGCGCGGACAAGCGCCTGCGCCGCTTCGGGGGAGAGAGTCATCTTGCCGTCTTTGGCAGCCTTGATCGCTGCCGCCAATTCCCGCGCGGTGACGTTCTTCATCAAGTAGCCGACCGCCCCCGCCTTGAGCGCGTTCTGCACCAGTTCATCCTCCTGAAAACTGGTCAGCGCCACGATCTGGATTTGCGGATTCTGCTTCTTGATCGCCTGCGTCGCGGCAACGCCGTCCATGACGGGCATCATCAAGTCCATCAGGATCACATCGGGTTTGAGCAGGTTGGCGCGGACGACGGCTTGCTCGCCGTTTTCGGCTTCACCGACCAGTTCAAGGTCGGGGTTGACGCTGAGGAAGGCGCCCAATCCAGAACGGACGACGGCGTGGTCATCCACGAGCATGATGCGGATTTTGTTTGTCATGGTTTCTCCTATCGGGAGAGATTAGAGAATAGAGATTGGAGAGTAGTCTGACATTATTCACTATTTAACTACTCTCTACTTATCTACTCGTCTACTCTCTAGCTCCAAACGACTGAAATCTGCGTTCCTTCGCCAGGTTCGCTGTAAATACTAAGTTTTGCGCCGATGGTATCGGAGCGTTCGCGCATGATCTTCACGCCGAGATGGTCGGCGGTGACGGTGGACGGGTCGAAGCCCGCGCCGTTGTCTGCCACGGTCAGGCGGACGGAGTCTCCCATGCGCAGGGTGACGACCGCTTCGCTGGCTTTTGAATGCTTGAAGACGTTGTTCAATGCCTCCTGCGCGATGCGATACAGGCTGATCTGCACATCGGCGGGAAGTTTGCGCTCGCCTTCGGCGCTAAGCTGAATGTTGATTCTGGCGCGACCCGACAGGGCTTCGGTCAACTGACGCAGCAGGGTCGGCAGGGGAACTTCCACCAGCGCGTTCGGGCGCAGTTCCACCAACAGCGTGCGCATCTCGGCGAGAGCGCCGCGAGTCATCATGCGCACCTCTTCGAGGCGGCGTTTGCCTTCATCGGGATTCATTTCCCAGATTTCGGGCAGCACATCCGCGATGAGCGTCGTGGAGAAGAGAGTCTGAGTCACGGCGTCATGCAGGTCGCGGGCGAGGCGGGTGCGTTCCGCGGCGACAGCGTCCTGTGTGGCTTTTTCGCGCAGGCGTTCATTGGCAAGGTTCAACTCGTCGGTGCGTTCAGCGATGCGCTGCTCCAACTGTCGGCGGTGATCGGCTTCCTGCGCGGCGAGTCGCTCAGCGGCGCGTTTTTCCTCGGTGATGTCTTCAATCATGCCGATGGTGTACAGCGGTTTCCCTTCCGCGCCGCGCACCAGCGAAAAGTTCACCCGCCCCCAAAAGAGATGACCGTCTTTATGGATGTAACGTTTTTCAACCATATACTGGTCGCGTTTGCCTTCCACCAGTTCGGGGAACAGGTCGCGGTCTACGTATCGGTCCTCTTCCACTGCCAGCATGGACGGGTTGATTTGACCGATTTCCTCCTGTGTGTATCCCGTCATGCGGGCAGCCTTTTGATTGATCTGCGTGATGCGGCGGTCGAGAGTCATCACTGCCACCCCGACGGCGGCGTTATCGAACATCGAGCGGAAGCGCGCCTCGGATTCGCGCAACTCTTCGGATTTGCGTTTCCGCTCGTCGATATCCTCGACCATGGTGACAAGATAAGACGGCTGACCGTTGGCATTCCGCACCAATGAGAGGGTCAGGCGCGCCCAGTTCACCTCGCCACTTTTTCGGACGTACCTTTTCTCCACGCTGTAATAATCGCGCTTGCCAGCCATCATTTCCTCGAACAAATCCATGCCGACTTGCGCATCTTCGGGATAACTGTTCTGACTGTCGTTGCGCTGTTTCAATTCCTCTTCGGTATAACCCGACATTTTGCAAAGGGCGGCATTGGCAGCCAGTATCCTGCCGTTGATCTCGCCCAACCCCATGCCAATGGCTGCGCTTTCGAACATGGCGCGGAATTTCGCCTCGGATTCGCGCAGTTCCTCCGATTTGCGTTTTTGCTCGTCGATGTCTTCAACCATGTTGACAAGATAGGAAGGCTTTCCGCTGGCATCGCGTACCAGAGAAAGGGTCAGGCGCGTCCAGAATACTTCCCCGTTCTTGCGCAGGTAACGCTTCTCGATATTATAGGAATCGCGTTTGCCAGCCATCATCTCGGCGAACAAATCCAGACCGACCTGCGCGTCTGCGGGGTAGGTGTTCTGACTATCGTTGCGCCCTTTCAGTTCGTCCTCTGTGAGACCAGACATCTTGCAGATGGCGGCGTTTGCCGCCAGGATGTCGCCGTTCAAGGCGCTGAGACCGATGCCGACGGCAGAGCTTTCGAAGATGGCGCGGAAACGCGCCTCGGAGCCTTGCAGTTCTTCGAGGGCGCGTTTGCGTTGCTCGATGTCTTCCGCAATGACGATCATGTAGCGAACCTTCCCCGCTTCATCCCGAACCGCCGACACGCTTTGCCGCATCCAATGGATTCTGCCATCCTTGTGGATATAGCGTTTCTCGACCTGATAACTATCGCGCTTGCCTTCCATAATTTCGTGGAATTCCGCCATGCCGACGTTTTGGTCTTCGGGATAGGTCACGCCGCGCCCCCCGATCTCGATCAGTTCGGCTTCGGCGCGACCCGATAATTTCACCAGCATCGGGTTGACCGCCAGAGTCTTTCCTTCGGGCGAGATGATGCTGATGCCCACTGCGGCATTGTCGAACATGGCGCGGAAGCGCGCCTCTGATTCTTTCAACTTCCCCAGGGCGAGGCGTTCCTCGTTGATATCCGCAATCATGCCCACGATATAAAGTGGAGCGCCCTGCGCGTCGCGCACCATACTCCTGGTGATGCGCGCCCAAAACACCTCGCCGTTCCTGCGGATATAACGCCGTTCATCGGAAAACTGGTCGGTTTTTCCCGCCAGTAAATCCTGCAAACTTTGCGCCGCTTTGGGGTAATCGTCGGGATGTACGACCAGGGCGTTGGTTTTCCCAATCAGTTCTTCGCATTTGTATCCAAAAATCCCGCAAAGGGCTGGGTTGACGTTGGTGACTTTCCCGTCCAAGCCCATGATCCCAATCCCAATCGCCGAGGTCTCAAACATCGTTCGGAAGCGAGCCTCCGATTCCGCCAGCGCCGCGCTTTTTTGCTTTTGCTCGTCGATGTCTTCGATCTGTCCCACCAGGTAGGCGGGTTGTCCAACGGCATCGCGCACCAGCGAGAGCGTCAGGCGTATCCAAAAGATTTCGCCGTTCTTGC
>CAILWD010000242.1 GCA_903837815.1 uncultured Chloroflexota bacterium
CTACTTGAACAACGTGACCGAAGAGACCACTTTCCTGGCGCGCATGCTGGGAGTTTCGTTGCTGACGATTTTGTTGATCATGGGGCTGGTCGGCAGCATGGCGATCCAAAAACGTGATGAAATATTTCATCACGTACGTCTGGCGGAACTGGACTTTCTGCGTTCGTCGATCAAAAATAACCCCCCGGAAGATATGTATACCGGTCAAATCATGTATGTCGCAGCTCGCAAACCAGACGGGTTATTTGCTGACCATTACGACATGCTATTTTCCCGGTCAAGTTATTATTCCGCTGCAACATTAACTGCCTGGGATGCGCGGATGAGACAAGGGCTGGAAGATGGCGACGTCCGTTTTCAAGAAGCCGTAGCACGCGAATTCCCCTGGCTGGGGCTTGATGGCGTGGCCGGGCTGATGGGCGATTCGAAAAAACTGCAGTCTGTCTCCCCGCCGGAAAATACCATCATGTATCGTGGCGTCTCATTTCCGCCGGAGGCCCAGGTGATTCGCTACAGTTTTCTGATGGGTGGCAAACGCTACGAAGTCGGCTATGATTACATGGCATATCGACGTTCTTTGAACATTGCGGTCACTCCCTGGGTGATTGCCATGGCCCTTACCGCATTGTTCTTGATGATCATCTATGGTGTGTACTTTCAGTTTGGACTGCTTATCCCATTGCTGAGCCTGCTGGAAAATATTACCCGGGTCGACGAAGGCGATCTCTCGGTTAGAGTGCGGGTGATCTCACAGGATGAAATTGGCAAACTGGCGCAGGCTTTCAACCGCATGGTGGTATCGCTGTCTGCCTCAAAAGAGAATCTCCAATCGTTGGGCAGCGCCCTCGAGAAACAGGTGGCTAAACGTACGCGTGATCTGTTGACGCTGTACGAAGTCACCGCCCTTGTCAATCAGACCCGCGTGACGGATGACCTGCTCCAGGGTGCCTTGAATCGAATTATCTCCAGTATGCAGGCGGAAGCAGGATTAATCTGGCTTCCTAGCCAGCAGGATGAACGCCTGCATTTGAACGCCAATTACCATCTTCCGGCACAACTGGTCGATTATTTGCCCGCCATGCCGCTCTGGTATACTTTGCGTGCCCAACAAACGACCCTGGTCATTCACAACCTGGACAGCAGTTCCCATCGGGATGAGTTGTCTATTCCCGGGCAAACATTGGCGGAACCCTTTCCTTACACCACGCTGGTGAGTATTCCCATTCAGATGGAGCAAGGAAACTCCGGGATGCTGGTCTTGTTTAGTGCAACGCCGCACTTCTTCAACGACGAAGATTTGGAATTGCTAGAGGCAGTATCCCGCCAATTGAGCCTGGCCATCGAAAACATTCGTTTGCGTGAGCAGGTAGCGCTGAGCGCAGCCCAGGAAGAGCGTCAGCGCCTGGCGCGCGACCTGCACGATTCAGTCACGCAATTGTTATATTCCCAGGTTCTGTTTTCCGAAGCGGCCTCCAAATCGATGCGATCTGGACAGGATGAAAAAACCCAGCACTACCTGGCGCGCCTGGGAGAGTCTGCTCGCAACGCCCTGCGCGAGATGCGCCTGTTGCTTTACCGCCTGCTGCCCTTTGCGTTGTCTCAACTGGGTTTGGCTGGCTCGCTCCAGCGCCGCCTGGAATTGGTTGAGCAGCGCGCCGGGATGCAAACCTATTTTTCCTGCAACCTGACCCGACCTTTGCGGCTCGACTTCGAGCAGACGTTGTATTCCATCGCGGAAGAAGCCCTGAATAATATCGTCAAACATGCTGGCGCCAGTGCCGTCTGGTTGGATATTGCCCAGATGGGTGATTCCGTCGAATTGCGAGTGACTGATAACGGGAGCGGATTTAATTTGCAAAGCGTTTCTGCCGGACTGGGGCTGCGCAGTATGCACGAGCGGGCTGCGCTGCTGGGTGGGAGTTTCACTATCGCAACTCCGTCTGTTGGAGGAACGCTGTTGACGGTTCGCTTACCCAAGCCTTTCCAAACCCTGGCTAATCCGGGTTCCGAGGAGAAAACCCATGAAAACTAAGATCAAGATCTTGATTGTGGACGATCACCCTTTGGTGAGGGAGGGATTGCGCGCCGTTCTCAGTGCGGAAGATGATCTGGATGTGCTGGGTGAAGCCGAAAACGGCTCCAGCGCCATCCGGCAGTCTGCCAGCTTACAGCCGGATGTCATCCTGATGGATTTGTTGATGCCCGAGATGAACGGCGGGGAGGCCCCACGTGCCATCCTGACGGCGAAACCTGAACAAAAAATCATCATCCTGACCAGTGTGGATGGTATTGACATCCTGCGGGGCGCGATTAAAGCCGGGGCGCTGGGATATGTTTCCAAGAATGCGCCGCCCTCCGAGTTGATCGAGGCGATCCGCGCCGTACATGGCGGCAGCATTGTCCTGCCCTCTCAAATTGCCAGGACGCTGTTGCATGATGCGCCTGCGCTGCCGCCCCAAGTTGTTCCGGTTGATGCCATTACAGCCCGTGAACAGGAAGTGCTGAACTTGATCTGCAAGGGGTTGAGTAATGCTGAGGTTGCCCGTAAATTGTTAATTAGCCCGCGCACGGTTAGCGTTCACGTCAGCCGGATGCTGAATAAATTGAGGCTGGATAATCGAACGCAACTCGTTCTGCACGCTATCAATACTGAATTTTTCCATGGGAGACAATCGACCAGCGAAAATTAAATTTGAAAAATCTGGAATGGGAGATGGCTTTGGGCGTTTTAGAGTAAGGGAAACCTTACTTTTTTGTTACCCGGAGTAAGAAAAGACTTATAAAAAAATAAGTCTTTTTCTGATGACAGCCTGTAATGCATCAAGGTAAAATGTTACTACATGGTACCGTTGAGACAAACTAGAATCGTAACGAATTCCATAAAATCTTGGCAGGTGCTTATTTGCGTGGTTATAAAATTAAGCAACGAAAGAAAACTCTTTTTGTGCTTGTCACTGTAATTAAGA
>CAILWD010000243.1 GCA_903837815.1 uncultured Chloroflexota bacterium
AAACATGACTCACCCCGAAATTAAGGTTTCGTGGGTGAGTTTGTTTTTAAAGGTATTTGAGACGCTGATTTACGCTGGGTGAGACTACGCCAAGTGTGTCCGCCAATCCACGCGAATTTTTCGTCCCAGTTTACACCTGTCCTGTCCAGATTAAATTTGGGGTTCATCATGTCTGGAGATGAAAACCCTCCCTTGGAAGGATTGGAATCTTCTCAAGGGAGGATTTAAAACCTCTCAAGGGAGGATTGGAATCCTTCCTTGAGAGGTTTTAACCTTCGGGCGGGGCGCTGACCAGTGAGCCTTTTTCGTACTCGACGGTTGCCAGCGCCTTCTTGAACTCTTTGCCTGTGTCGAAGCGCGGCAAAAGGGAGTCGATCTGGGTGGCGCGTACTGCGTCGGCGGATTTTTCCCTCACCGCATCAGCGTTTTTCTGCGTCCAGATTAAATTTGGGGTTAATCATGTTTGCAAACCTGAATTCCTACTTTGTCAGCGTCACGTTGCCCGCGCCGACCTCGATGACAAAGGTCAGGGTGGGGCCTTCGCCCGTTTGTTTGTAGACATTCCCCTTGCTGCTCCAACTCGACCCGACGTTGATATTCGACGCGCCGCTGTCTACTGTGACCACTGCATTCACCTCTTCGGGGACGCTGATGATAATGTTGCTGAATCCGCTGGCGATCTTGACTGTGGCGTCGCGCTGGAGGTCGCCTGAGAAGTCGAAAGTATAGTCGCCTGCGCCGCCTGAAAAATCGAAGATGCTGAAGTTGGCGTTGGCAAGCCCAGTCATCTTGACATCGGAAGCGCCGGTCTCGTAGCGGAAGGTGGACATTTCGACCTGGTTGGATTTGGAGAAAGCCAGTTCCACATTTGCCGCGCCGTCTTTGACGGTGAGGTTTTCCAGCGAGAGTCCGCCCAGTTCGAAGTCGCCGTCATAAGCCCCGGATTCGATGGTCAAATCCATGGGTTCATCGCCCAGTTTGAAGTCCCATTCGTTCTTCAAATCTTTGAACGAGGGGAAGCTGTTGAATTCTGAATCGCCCATGCGGATGCGCACGTCGCCTTCGTCCTCTTCCACAACTGGCTCGAACTCGGAATAATTGTAGGTGGCTGTGCCTTCGACGAGTTTCTTCGCTCCGGGAGCAAGTTTCAGGTCGCCCGCTCCAAACGAAAGGCGCAGGCTGACCTCCTCCGCATTGGGCACAGAGACGGAAATTTCATCCGTCACTTCGGGGGCGGGTTCGGGGGCATCGGGCAGGTTGATGTTAAATCCACAAGCCAGGGTGGTCAGCGATAAAGCCAGCAACGCGAAAATAATTTTCGATTTCATGTTAAATTCTCCTTCTGGCAGATATACGCTGCGAAAAGGTGAACGGTTGCATTATGCTATACTTCGGGCATGGCAACCAAAACCGTACGCCTCAACTGGAATCCCGAAGAGGAATTCACCCTGTATGCTCACGACGATTACAAGGTCGTCATGAAACCCAAGGGAGTGAGCGCATCTGACCTGCTGCCCATGGCGCTGGCTGGATGTTCCTCCCATGACATCGTCAGTATTCTCAAAAAGCAAAAACTGGATTTGCGCGAGTTGAAAGCCTCTGTCACCGCCACACAGGACGATGACCCGCCCTGGCGTTTCAGAAAAATTCACATTCACTATACGGCGGTGGGTAGTGGCATCGACCCGGAGAAACTCAACAAAGCAATTCTGCTCAGCCAGGAAAAGTACTGCTCGGTCTATGTCACCCTGCGCGACGCAGTCGAAATCAGCTACGATTACGAAGTGACCGAAGGGTAAAACCGTCGCAACCCGCAGCCCCTCTTCCAGCGAAGCAGGGGCTTTTTTCTTCGGTACTTGTGGGGCGGACAGTATTCCCCGTTTCATTGTAAAATTATCGAAGGAATACACGCGTTCAAGGAGTAAAAGCCATGGAGCAAAAAGACGAAGGCAGAAAATTTGTAGAACTCGAATGGGTCTGCCCGAATTGCGATACGCGCAACAAGGGATCGAAAAAGACCTGCGAAAGTTGCGGCGCAGCCCAGCCTGAGAATGTCAAATTCCAGCGCGCGGCAGCCGAAGAATTGGTCACCGACGAAAAAACACTGGCGGCAGCCAAAGCCGGCGCAGACATCCATTGCGGATTTTGCGGCACGCGCAACCCCGGTAACGCCGTCACCTGCTCGCAGTGCGGCGGCGACTTGAAGGAAGGCAAGGCGCGTCAGGCTGGTCAGACCTTGCAAGCCGCGCCGCCCCCGCCGAAGGCAATCACCTGCGGTAACTGCGGAACTGAGAACCCGGGCACAGCCCAAACCTGCAAGCAGTGCGGCGCCCCTCTCAAGCGCGAGACTCCTCCCGTCCAGCCGCCCCCGCCTCCCGCGCCAAAGTCAGCGCCTCAAAAGAAAACGAACTGGCTGATTCTGGGGGGAATCGCTCTCGCGCTGGTGGCTTGTTGTGTCGCCGCCATTATGCTTTTTGCCGTCCCATCCAAATCCGTCCAGGGGACGGTGGTTGATTTGCAGTGGCAGACGTTTGTGCCGGTGCAGGAAATCCAGGCTGTGAATTATTCCAACCAAAGCGGCAGCGCGCCATCGGATGCCTACAACGTCTCATGCCAGACCGATAGCAGGGAAGTTTGTGAGGAGAAGACCGTGGATCAGGGCAATGGCTTTGCCGAAATCGTCAAGGAATGTCACACCGAGAACGAGCAAACCTGCGACTACACACTGGATGAGTGGACGACAATCCAGACCTACGATTTAAGCGGCGGCGATAATAACCCCGTCTACGACACTCCCAGCCTTACCGGCGATCAGCGTCTGGGTTCAACCAGCGAAACTTTGACCGTCGTCTTTAGTGTCCCCGATGGTCAAAAAAATTATTCACCCGCTTCGGTCAGTGAATTCCAGCAATTCGAGATGGGCAGCGTATGGACCTTGAAGATGAATGCCATGGGTGGCGTTATGAGCGTGGAAAGATAAAACCAACGTCCCGAAGGTTTTCCTTCGGGACGTCTTTTGTCACTGCCCTTTCCAATTTGGCTTGCGTTTTTCGATGAAGGCTTTCATGCCTTCTTTTTGATCCTCGGTGGAGAAGAGCGGATAGAAGTTGCGCTTCTCGGCTCTCAGTCCTTCGGTGAGCGAAGTCTCGAAGGCGGCGTTGATCGAGTCCTTTGCCATGCGCACAGCCAGCGGCGCGCGCGAAGCGATTTCCTCGGCGAAGGCAACGGCGGCATCGAGATAACCCTCCACGGGAACCACGCGGTTGACCAGCCCGAATTGCAGGGCTTCGGCGGCGGTCAGGTGACGGTTGTTGATGACCATCTCCATCGCCAGCGGCTTTCCAATCAAACGGGCAAGCCGCTGTGTTCCGCCCGCGCCGGGGATGATCCCGAGCGTGATCTCGGGGAGGCCCAATGTCGCGTCCTCTCCAGCGATACGCAGATCGCAGCAGAGGGCCACCTCGCAGCCTCCCCCGAGGGCATAGCCGTTGATCGCGGCAATCGTCGGTTGGGGGATCGTCGCGATGGACGTGAACGCCTGATGCAGGGTCTGGGATGCGTAGGCCATGTCCGCATGCGACATGCCGACCATTTCCTTGATGTCGGCGCCGGCGGCGAATACCGATGGACCGCCGTACACGATCACCGCGCCCACTGAAGCGTCACCCGACACCTCGAGCGCTGCAGCCTGCAATTCCCCCTGCATCTGAAGATTGAGGGCGTTCATCGGCGGTCGATCCATGCGGATCACAGCCACACCCTGCGAACGCTCGATCGTCACGAACTCACCCATGGGCCACCCTTCGACATCGAAAGCGTATCCAGACAGTCACGCGCTAGCGTCGGCGTGTGCCGTGGAACACCCGATGGGATCCCCTAGGGGTGACCAG
>CAILWD010000244.1 GCA_903837815.1 uncultured Chloroflexota bacterium
TTCGGCCATGGCAATCCCGAGGAAATCCAGCCACATGGCGGGGCCTTGCCCATGAAAATTTCCACCAGAGATCGCCCGCAGTTCACCATCCCGACCACCCTCGACTGGGAAAATGAGCGGGTTGTCGGTGGCGGCATTGATCGCAGCGGAAAACCGCTGGCGGACAAAAGCAACCGTATCCAGAACCGGTCCCAAGACCTGAGGAATGCAACGCAGACTGTAGGCATCCTGCACTTTGCCGGGCAGAGAATCGAGCAAACGGCTGCCGCTACACAGCGCCAGCAGATTGGCTGCCACTTTTTGTTGACCCGGCTGCCCGCTAATCGCGTGCAAAGCAGGATCGAAAGCTGCTGAAAGCCCAAGCAACGCTTCAAGACTCAGCGCGGCTCCAATCTGCGCATTCCGCAACAGGTTCTCCGCTTCGTTAACAGCGAGCGCACCACAGGCTGCCATGAAGTCGATCCCATTCGAGAGCGCAAGACCCTCTTTGGCTTCCAGCACAAGGCGATTCAGCCCAGCCCGGTGCATGGCCTCAGCGCCCTCCAACAACTCACCTTGATAGGTCGCCTTCCCGCTGTACCCGCCATCTCCCTCTTCCAAGTCGCGGGTCATGACTGTGGCAATGTGCGCCAGGGGGGCAAGGTCACCGCTTGCTCCCAACGAGCCTTTTTCGGGAACCAGCGGAGTAATTCCGGCATTGAGCATGTCGATCAGGGTTTGTGCGACCACCGGACGCACCCCTGAGTTTCCCTTGGCGAGCATATTGGCGCGGATCAGCATCATCGCGCGGACGACATCTTCGCGCAGGGGCCTGCCCACGCCACAGACACACAAGACAATCAGGTTGCGCGAGAGTTTTCGGGCATCTGAAGCGCTGATCTGTCGATTAGCCAGCGAGCCAAACCCTGTGTTAACGCCATAGATGACTTTTCCCGGTTGGGTAATCGAACGTTCCACCCAGTCATGACTGTGCTGCATCCGCCGGCAGACCTCGTCCGCCAAGGGAGCCACTTTCTCATGTCCGCGCGCCACAGCCACCAATTGTTCAATCGTCAAAGTCTGTCCGGTTAATTCGATCATCGATCCACTCCTTTTGAATAAACGATCCTGCCCCGTTTTACAACCAGTGAGACTGCATTATTTCCCAGCCGATAAATCAGGTCTTCAAATGTCGGCAGGTCCCAGGTTTGCAGGTCAGCCAGTTGCCCCGGCTCCAGCGTGCCGCGATCGGTCAGCCCGACCGCTCTGGCGGCATTCACGGTTGCGGCAAGGAGGGCTTCTGCAGGAGAGAATTGGTACAGGCGACATGCCAACTGCATGACCAACTGCATTGATTCCAGCCAGCAGCCGGGACAGAAGTCTGTCGCCAGCGCCACTGTCAAGCCTTTGTCGATCATCAAACGGGCATTGAAAGGCTGAGGATGACGAACAGCAAAATCCAGTCCGGGCATCACCACGCCCACAACCCCTGCCATCGCCAGACGTTCGAGTTCCGGCTCAGTCGTAAAGTTCAGATGGTCGGCAGAGACAACGGGTAAGTCAGCAGCCATGGCGCAGCCACCCAGATTGGAGTAGGCATCCACATGGATTTTGGGCTTTAGTCCATGCCGCAGTCCCGCTTCCAAAATGCGTCGGGAGGCTTCAACACTGTAATACCCATCATCGCAATACACATCACAGAACTCCGCCAATCCCTCAGCAGCCACCTGCGGAATCATTTTGTGAATCAGGCTTTCCAGATATTTTTCGTGGGAGACTTCCGTCGGAAAGTCATGCGCACCCAAAAAAGTACTGACAATATCCACCGGCTGGCTGCCCTGGAGTTTCCGGTTTACCTGCAGCAATTCGATCTCTTTTGCGGCGTTCAAGCCGTACCCACTTTTGCTCTCCAACGTGGTAGTGCCGCAGCATAACATCCGCTGCAAACGCCCAAGCGCACCCTCGTAAAGAAGATCCGGGCTGCTTTCCCTTGTCATTTTGACGGTGGCTTGGATACCGGTCGGGATTCCCAGGGCGACGACTTCCTGGGCGGTGTGGGTCATGCGGGCAGCATATTCCTGGGCCCGGCTCCCGCCAAAAACCAGGTGGGTGTGACAATCGACAAAACCCGGAGCCACGATCTGGCCAGCCAGGTCAACAGTTTGGGAGGACGATAGATCAAACCTACGTTCCAACTCCGCCAGGGGGGCGATGGCTGCGATTTTTTCACCTTGAACAGCAATCGCCGCCCCAAGCAGGCGACCCAATGGATCGCCTGCCGTAGACGCGCAAGTCAGCACCTGACTGGCTCCGCTAAGAATCAGATCCACCTTGGGGCTGGTCATGGCATCAGTCGTTTTTGCTGTGTGGCGCCAAGCGGTCGACAGCGCCTTCATCCGGACCAAACGTCGCTTCAGGCGACCACCAGAGTGGGACTTTAATCTTCTCCTGGGTCAATGGACCTTTTCCTTCACAAACCTGGCGCGAGATTTCGTACCCAGCCTGGGCATGGCGGACAACGCCAATTCCTGAGTCGGTTGCCATGCAGGCGTCCAAGCGCAGGTCGGCTTCTTCACTGCCATCGGCAATCATCGTCACGCCCGTATGGACCGCCTCGCCCATCGAGTAGTTGGCCTGGATCGCCACCAAGTCAGCCATCCCGGCGGTATTCAGCAGGGCATTCAAATACGGCCAGTCGGAGATCAGGTCGCCGCCATCTTTCATGTTCTCGGATTCGAAAGTCGGGTTGACAATCGAGCCAGAATCCAGGTTATCGCGGGAGAAACCCACCGGACCCGCCAATTCGCCGCTGCGGATCATCTGATTGATCTTCAGCGCCAGAGTGCGACGCTCACCAAAGCCCAGATAGCAGACCCGGGCGGGAAGGGCTTCGATGGGCAAGGACTTACGCGCCAGTTGAATCCATTTGACCGTGGTTTTATCGTTGGGGAACAATTCCAGGACCAAATCGTCGATCTTGGCTAAATCGCTGGCTTCGCCCGACAAGCAGGTCCAACGGAATGGGCCACGTCCCAGCATGAACAGCGGGCGGATGTAGGCAGCCACAAAGCCGGGGATGGTCATCGCTTCCTTGACGGGCATGCCAGCATCGCGGCATTCCTTACGAATGCTGGTGCCATACTCAAAGACCTGAACGCCTTTGTGGAAGAAGGCATTCATCGCCGCCAGTTGACGTTTCATCGATTCGCCGGCCACTTCCCAATATTTGGTGCGGCTCGTGGCGCGCAGGGCGGCAGCTTCTTCGGGACTGTACCCGGCAGGGATATAGGAGAGCGGGTCGTGGCAGGGGCACATTTCAGAAACAATATCCGGCGTCCAGCCCAGTTCCAGGGCTTTGGGGAATAACTCGGCGGCATTCCCAAAAACACCCACCCCGAGCGGCTTCTTATCCGCCTTCGCTTTTTCCGCCAATTGAATCGCCTCTTCCAGTGAAGCGGCCTGCACATCCAGGAAACCGCGATCCAAGGCTCGCTGAATAATGGCTTGATTGGCATCGACCACCAGGCAAACACCGCCATGCATGGTTATTGCACGCGGTTGGTTGCGACCCATTCCGCCCAACCCAGCCGTGAAGTAAATTTTCCCGACCAGAGACCCGCCAAAATGCTGTTCGCCAATTGCGCCCAGGGTTTCAAACGTGCCCTGGATTACGCCCTGGGTGCCAATATATTCCCAGGGTGCCGCGGTATATTGCGCAAACATCGTCAGGTTCTTATCTTGAAGGTCGTAAAAAGTTTCCCAAGTCGCCTTCATGATATTGGTGTTGGCCATCACCACCCGGGGAGCAAGGCGGTGGGTTTTGAAAATAGCCACCGGCATCCCGGATTGGACAACCAGGGTTTCATCGTTTTCCAGTTCCTTGAGCGATTTTACAATCGCATGGTAGCTCTCCCAATTCCGGGCGCACTTGCCAATTCCACCGTAGATCACCAATCTTTCCGGCGCTTCGGCATTTTCCATGTTGTTTTCGAGCATACGCAACAGGGATTCCTGCTTCCACCCCTTGCAGCGCAGGGTGGAACCGCGTTGTGCTTTGACTGAATACAGAATTTCGGGTTTCATTTTGATCTCCTTTTTATGGGGTGGCTAATCCAACAAAGAAAGTTCAATAATTTGATCCATCTTGAAATCATGTGCCTGCAGATAATATTTAAGGACTTCTTCTAGCGCCTCCGATGGTACGGGGCCAACCAACTCGGTACCGGCAATCAGCACACCGTAACGCCGGGCTTCGGCTTTGACCGCTTCGAGCACACGGGGAATCGGGGTCTTGGAATAATTAACCAAATTCATCGAGACCTGTACCTGGCCTTTCTCTTCAATCGCCAATCCCATTGCCCGCACATAACGGAACCCGCCGTTAATGTTCCGGACGGCTTTGGCAATCCGCTCGGCGATTGTCACATCGGTGGTATGCAGGTTAATGTTAAAGGCGACGAGGGGGAAACGGACACCGGTGACCAACCCGCCTGCCCTGGCATTGAAGACAGCCGGACCTTCATCGGGCGCCCAAGCCGGGTCCTTCAATTTAGCCTCGAGCGCTTCATACTGTCCCTTGCGGATATCGGGCAGACTAACGCGTTCAGGGCGCAGGGCTGCCTCTTCATAATAGTAAACTGGCACGCCAAGGCTGCCAATAAATCGCCCAAAATCGCGCGCAATTTCGACCGCTTCCGCAATCTCCATGCCGCGGACCGGGATGAACGGCGCCACATCCACCGCGCCCATGCGCGGGTGTGAACCGTGATGCTGGCGCATATCGATCCGTTCCAGGGCTTTTTGCGCCAGAGCCTTGGTCGCCTGGAGCACCTCCTGTGGTTCCCCCATGTAGGTAAACACGGAACGGTTGTGGTCAGCATCCGAGGAAACATCCAGGATCTTAATTTCGGGGAATTGTCGGACTTGGGCGAACACTTCATCGACCAAGGCCAGGTCAACCCCCTCGCTGATATTGGGTTCGCACAAAAGCACTTTTTTCATTTTTATTCCTCACATCGGGAAAGACTAAAGAATTGCCTGATTGTTTACTGCAAAGAGTTCCAATTGTCCGCGCAGACTCTCAACCTGCTGCGCCAATTGCCTGGCAAGCGCCGTATCTTTCAGGTTGGGAAGATTGATGGCCACATTTTCCAGACAACCCAGCGCACCGGCACGCGCCAATAGAAGGGCGCAATTCAAATCGGAACGCACATTGGGGTTGATTCGACTGCCCAATTCCGCGCCCAGGCTGACAATTTGCAGGCAACGCTCGGCATTATCCAACGGCACACGAGCCGCCTCGAACCAAGCCGACTGGATGGCCTGCTGGCGGGTCTCACGTTCAACTTTGGATTCTTTGGGCAGACGATAGGCATTGCGCACCGCCTGAAAAGCGCGGGTATCCTCCTGTCCACCGGTCAACAAGCGGTCGGAAAGTTCTTTAGACAGGGCGGCTTTTTCACGAAAAAACAATCCAGTCTCATCCGACTCCTTTGTGGAGAGCAAACAAACCATGGCAAGCAAGGCTCCCGCCATGGATCCCGCAAGCGCCGAGGCAGAGCCGCCACCGGTCGAGGTATCTTCTGGGTCTAGGATTTTGAAAAATGTTTCGGGGTTAGGGTTCATGTGGGGTGTGAAATAAGTTAAAAACTTGAACACATATACTCGTGTATACGAGTATATGTGTATAATAAACTGATATAATACTTTTGTCAATCAGAATCAGGAGAAAAAAAATGCTTCAGAAATCATCTGGGATTGTGGCCGGAGCAATTCCCAAATACCGCCAACTACTCATCATCTTGCGCAATCAAATTCTAAAAGGAGAAATAGCCCCGGGTGAGCGCATCCCATCCGAAGAAGAACTGATCAACACTTATGGGTTGAGTCGTGGAACGGTGCGAAAAGCCATTGCCCAACTAGAGACCGAACGACTAATCGAAACCGAACATGGGGTTGGTTCCTTCGTGCGCGCCCTCCACCCAAACGCTGTGCCTTTTCGTTTTTTATCCCCCAGTGAACCTGCGGATCAAACAGCCAGGTATGAAATCCTTGCTCAGGAAACCATCCCTGCCCCATTGGATATTGCCGAAAAACTCAAACTTTCCCCTGGAGCCACCCTCATCCACATCGCCCGCCGTAAACGGGTTGGTGACCAGGTCGTTTTGTATTCCGAGCGATTCTTGAACGAGAATATTTTGCCATCGCTGGTGAATGAAGACCTCACGAAGGTGGGTTCCATCCATGATTTGTTGGTCGGCGCATCAGAATATCCTCTCTTGCGCGCGGAGATCGAAATCGAAGCTCATCTAATCAATGAAGAAGAAGCCCGCCTTCTGGAAGCCAATCCCGGCGATTCTGCAATTGTGATCAACCGCATGACCTACACCGCCCCCAACCGGCCTGCCGTCTGGTATTGGGGGTTGTTCAAAGATCAATATCATATTGGGGCGCAGGTATAAGTTGTTGGGTTGACAACGATGGAAATTTTTCTACGCTGGCAGTTGGGCTGCGCTTTCCTGTGAAGCCTCCCGCGAAAATATTTTGCATACCGGTACAGCGTAAGCACAAAGACGGGGGCGTATCCTGACTAAAGGCAGGATTTTGGACAAGCCAACTGGACAGATCATCCAGGCGGGAATGGACAGCCGGTTTTTCTTATAAAATAATAACCACATATTAGCGGTTTTCTTATACTTCGAATTTAAGATTGCGTCATTGACATACAACCAAAAGGAGATCAAAAAATGACACTCTATATCCAACCTTATCCGTACCGCCGCATGGTCCGCCGCTGGGCACAGATGCCCGAACAGCCTGAATATCGCTCCCTGAATGTGAACGTCCGCGAAGAGGATGATACTTACATCCTTTCGGCTCTCGTCCCCGGTTTGAAAGCGGAGGAACTGAACATTCAGGTGCTTGAAAACGTTGTCAGCATCGAAGGCGAATATCGTCCCGAAGAAACCGAGTATTTGCTGAACGAACTCCCCCACGGAAACTTCCGCCGCGCCCTGCGTATGCCTGCCGAAATCCAGGCGGACAAAGTCGAAGCGAAGATTACCGACGGCGTGCTGACCCTGACCCTGCCCAAGGCTGAATCTGCCAAGCCGAAGCGCATCAACATCTCGGTCAACTAGTTTTCCCTTCTCTCCCGGAGACGCACAAATTTGTGCGTCTCTTTTTTATTTCCGGTGGTTGACGTGGACGCCGTCGCTACGGCAAAATCAGGCAGTATAATTCGTCTAATCTTGATTTTGGAGTATGCACTGTGCGAGTAAAAAATTTTCTCTTTGCCATTCTGATCATCGTCCTCTTGAGCGCCTGCGGCGGCTCTGAACCTGAGACCCCTCCCCCGCCCACAGCCGTCCCGACGATTACTCCGCTGCCCACCGCCACACTAATGCCGACCCCGTCCACGCCGCTGGCGATTCTGCTTCTGCCCGCCGACATGGACAAAACCTTATCCGACCTGTATCAAAAGACAGTCTACGACCTTGCTCAGGCGTCGGGGTTTCGCTTCCAGGTACGCAACGCGCTCTCGCCCACCGATCTCACCGACCCGACACTGAAAGTGGCCATCATCCTGCCGCCCGATCCCGGAGTTACTTCCCTCGCCCCCACAGCGCCGGGCGTTCAATTCCTGGCTGTCAACATCCCCGATCTCACGCCCGGCGGCAATCTGAGCGTGCTGGCAGGCGATTCTCAGGTGGAACTTCCGGCCTTCCTTGCCGGCTACGTCGCCGCGATGATCAGCGATGAATACCACATCGGCATGATGATTCCCCAGGGTAACACGGATGCCCAGCGCGCTTTCAATGCCTATAGCAATGGCATGACTTATTACTGTGGCTTGTGCCGCACTTTCTACATGACCGATATCGGCTATCCCACCTATATCGAAGTGCCCGCCGATGAAGACCCCGCCCGGTATGGCGGCTACGCCAATGTGTTGATCAACGACCGCAGGGTTTACTCCATATATGTCTATCCCACGCTGGCAGACGCGGACTTCCTCTCCTACATCGGTACACAAGGCATCTTTTTGATTGGCACTTCCATGCCCGACCCACGCCCCGGCGGCTGGGTGATGACCATCCGTCCGGACACAATCAAGGCGATTCAACTTGCCTGGCCCAATCTCATCGCCGGGCAGGGCGGGGTGAACGTTTCATCACCGCTCGGCATTGCAGATGTGGATACGAGCATCCTCACCGAAGGCAAACTCCGCCTTGCGCAGGAGACCCTCGATGCCTTGCTTGCGGGGCGCATCCTGCCGACCAGCCCGTAATTTTTTTCAGGTCGCTTCGCCTGTGCTCAGCGCAAAATCAAAAGGCGGTGAGGCTGAATTTTTTAGTCCATGGCTGTAGCAAAGTCAGGAAAAGGGTGTAAGGAGGAGTGAAAATGCAGCGGGAAGATGGGCGGAGAAAAAGCGTCTGGCTTGGGCAGCGTTTGTAAAGCCAGCCTGACGAATCAA
>CAILWD010000245.1 GCA_903837815.1 uncultured Chloroflexota bacterium
AACCAAAAGGTATTGGCAATAATCCACACGCGTCACTTTTTGTGTCTTGGGTCTCATGTCTTCAAACTTACTGGCTTTTTTCCTGTTCGTCAATCACTCAGTTTTGCGTAAGTCCTAATAATTTCAAGAAAACAAAAACAACCCAGCGAAGGAGAAATTCACATGCGAAGAACGTTTGGCTTTCTAATCGGGGTTTTGGTTGGGGCGCTGGTTGGCTCCGTGGTTGCATTACTGCTTGCGCCTGAAGCAGGCGAAAAACTGCGCGGGCAACTCCGTGAGCGCGGACAGGGCTTCATGAGCGAAGTCCGCCATGCCGCAGATTCGCGCCGCATCGAATTGCGCGGACGTTTGGAGACCTTGCGGGCGCCGAGAGCGGAGTAAAAGAGTAAACCGGTGGAAAAGCGCGCAAGCAGCGACCTGCCTACCTCCCCACCATCCCGTAAAACTCACCTGCCAGTTTCATATTCTGCGTGTATTCCCCCCGCGCAGAGATAATTTTTTCATTGAGACCTGCCGCCTCGTGCCGCAGGTCTTCCCTTTCCAGCGCAATGAGAATGGCATCGGCGATGGACTGCGGATTGTTCGGGTTCACCAGCAAACCGTTTTGCCCGTGCGTAATCCACTCGCGGATGGATTCGAGGTCGCCGACCACAGGAAAACACCCGCAAGCCATGCCCTCCAATAGCGAGTTCGGCGTGCCATCGTGGATGCTTGGCGAAACCACCACCTGCGCGGTGCGGAATACGTCTCCCATTTGATCGTGCGAAAACGGCGGGTTTAACTGCACCGCATGTTCGATACCCAATTCTCGAATCCACGTCAGCGCCTGTGGCTCGCCCTGCATCGAAGAACAGAGAAACCGCGCGTCGCTCCGTTTTTCCAACACCAGCGGAATGGATTTGAAGAACGCTTCATTTTTGACGTATGCCCGGAACCCGCGCGGATTGATCACTACCGGGCTTTTGACCGGCTCTTCGGGCTGGTAAAAAACCTCAGACTTGATTCCGCCGTTACCGGGTGCGACCCAGTCGGGCTGACCGGCCCCGAAACCCCAAACCCGCGCCAGGCGAATGTCGCGATTGCAATCGGCGTGCAGGGCGTCGGCGGCTTTCATTGTTCTGCGGGTGAAAGATCCCATTAGCGGGGTGGACGGCGCATGCAGGGTGAAGTCATTGCCCCAGATGGAAACCAAAAACGGGGGACGGGAAACGAGACGATCAAGAGCGACGGCAGTCAACATCCCCTCGTAAGGAATCCGCATCGCATGGACAAGATCAGGCTGGACTTCGCGGATGAAAGCCCGTAATTTGCGCGCCGAGCGAGACAGGGTCAGGGGGCCAAGCCACTGCCGGATTTTGGTGCGCAGGTTGAGGGTGCGGGAGGAACTTGTTCCGGATGTCATGCCAGACTTCCTGATGGCGCTGAAGGCCACGGGCGTAAATTCAAACCGCTTAATGGGGAAATCCACCTCGCACTCGAAGGGGGAGGCAAGAAAAATTTCATCGCCGCGTTCGGCGAAGTAGCGAATCCAGTTTTTGGAAATGGGAGAGCGGGCATCAGCCACGAAGAGAATTTTCATGAGTTTTCACAATTATACTCATTGCCTGTAAACGTGAGACGTAGTATATTTGCAACATGAGCAAAGGACGCATCCTGATTGTTGAAGATAATATGGATACCTACGAGCTTGTGCATTTCATCCTGGCGAAGAATGGATTCGAGACTTTTCTGGCGGTGAATGGATGGGACGGCGTGATGGCGGCTCGAAAACAAAAACCCGACCTGATCATCATGGATATGTCGATGCCGGAGATGGATGGCTGGACGGCAACCTCGCTGATCAAAAAAGATGAGAAAATATCTGCCACCCCGCTCATTGCCCTGACGGCTCACGCCCTGCCCGGTGACCGTCAGCGCGCCATGAAGGCGGGTTGCGACGAGTACATCACCAAACCCATGGACCTGGATGACCTCGTGGAAAGCGTGCAGTACTGGGTCAATAAACGGTAGAGATGCTCTTGAAAGTTGTCTCATGTGGGTGACCGCCAATCGGATGAAACCTCAAAAACCACTTTTCAAAAAGGAACCATCATGAAACATATTTGTGTCGTCGGCGTGGGATACGTCGGACTGGTAACCGCCGCGGGCTTTTCAGATCTCGGCAACCGTGTCACCGCGCTGGATGTGGACGAAAAGCGCGTGGAAAACCTGAAGAAGGGTATCATGCCCATTTACGAGCCAGGACTCGAAGAACTGGTCAAGCGCAACGTCAGCGCGGGGCGCATCACCTTTACGACCTCATACAAGGAAGCCTTGAAGGATGCCGAATATGCCTTCATCGCCGTGGGCACGCCCTCGGGCGAAAACGGCGAGGCAGATTTGAAATACGTGGAAGCCGCCGCCAAATCCATCGCACAGAACATGACCGCGCCGCTGATCATCATCAACAAATCCACCGTACCCATCGGCACCGGCGACTGGGTTGCAGACATCGTCAAGAGCGCCCAGCCCAAGCCGATTCAGTTCTCAGTGGTCTCCTGCCCCGAATTCCTGCGTGAAGGCTCCGCCATCGGCGACTTCATGAATCCGCACCGCACGGTCATCGGCTCACTGGACCGGGACGCCGCAAACAAGGTGGCGCACCTGCACTTGCCCCTGCGCGCGCCCATCGTCATCACCGACCTGCGCACGGCTGAAATGATCAAGTATGCCAGCAATGCCTTCCTCGCCACCAAGATTTCCTTCATGAACGAACTGGCTGACCTCTGCGAACTGGTCGGCGCGGACGTGAAGGAAGTCGCCGCCGGAATGGGATACGACGCCCGCATCGGACGCCACTTCCTCGACGCCGGTCTCGGCTGGGGCGGCTCCTGCTTCCCCAAAGATGTGGAAGCGCTGGCGTTCATGGCAAAAGAAAAGGGACTCAACCCCCGTATTCTCAACGATGTGATGGAGGTCAACTTCGAGCGTCGCAAGACCGCTGTCCAGCACCTCACCGAAATGGTCGGAGGCAGCGTCAAGGGCAAGACCATCGGGTTGTTCGGGCTGGCATTCAAACCCAACACCGACGATATGCGCTACGCCCCATCCATCGATATTTCCGAGGCGTTGGTGAAGGCTGGCGCGAAGGTGCGGGCGTAC
>CAILWD010000246.1 GCA_903837815.1 uncultured Chloroflexota bacterium
ATCAACGTTTTAATCTAGACCAATAATAAAAAAGACGGTCTGCTTAATGCAAACCGTCTTTTTTATTGAATTGAAATCTTACTCGATGACGATGTTAGCGCCGGCTTCGTCGAGTTTCTTCTTGGCATCCATGGCGGCATCCTTGCCGACACCGGCGAGGATCTTGCCACCAGCGGTTTCAGCGAGGGCTTTGGCTTCGCCAAGACCAAGGCTGGTCAACTGGCGAATGACCTTGATGACGTCGATCTTCTTGGCGCCGGGGTCTTTGATCACGACATCGAACTCAGTCTTCTCTTCGACGGGTTCGGCAGCCGCGGCGGCAGCGCCGCCACCGGCAACCATTGCCACGGGAGCGGCGGCGGAAACGCCCCACTTCTCTTCGAGCATCTTGACGAGATCAGCCGCCTCGAGGACGGAAAGTGTGGAAAGTTCTTCCACGAGTTTTGCGAGTTTTTCAGACATTGTTTAGCGCTCCTTGCTAGGTAATTGAAAAATTGAAAATTATCGAACCAAACTGTAACTAGGCGGAAGCCTGGGCTTCGTTGCGCGCCTGAATGACGGCAGCCAAACCGCGGGCGGGTTCTGCGATCGTGCGGACGAGTTTGCTGGCAGGAGCCTGCAAAACGCCGAGCAGCGTGGCGCGCATCACGGGCAGCGGCGGCATCTCAGAGAGAGACTTGACCTGCGCCGGACTGAGCGACTTGCCGCCCATCAAACCGCCTTTCACCTTCACGAACTCGTTGCCTTTCATTGCCTCGGTCAACGCTTTCGCGGTGGCGGCGGGGTCTTTGAACGCGAACGAGATGGCTGTGGACTTGACAAGATAGTCCTTGGGGAAATCCATGCCGCTGTCTGCCAGCACGCGGCGGGCGAGGGTATTCTTAACGATATGAAATTCGCCGCCGCTTTCGCGGATCTTCGCGCGGATACCATCGAGGGCTTTCATTTTCGAACCGCTGTATTCGACGAGGATCACGGCTTCGCTGCGCTTGACCCAATCGTTATATTGAGCCTGCACTTCTTCCTTGCGTTGTTTTGAAATTGCCAAAGGGAATTCACCTCCTTTCAATATAAAAGTCTTTGCCACTTACGCAGGCAAAGACTTTTGGCAACCCCGGAGGGAATCAACGCTTGCGCGCTGAAATTTGCTTTTGGTCTCCACCTGAGCGGGAAATTAAGCCCTGAGCATAGTCAAAGGGCACCCGCCTTCACTGGCGAAGTGGTATTTAGGGATTAACGAGTATGGTTACTCGACACCTTTCACATGTTCGTTCGGGTCAACCTTGATGCCGGGTCCCATCGTCGAAGCGACAGTAATATGCTTGATGAAGTTACCCTTGGCACCAGACGGACGAGCCTTGTTGATGGCGTCCATCAATGCGTTGTAGTTTTCCAGCAGTTTGTCGGCGTCGAAGGAAGCCTTGCCAACCATGACGTGGATGTTGTTGGTCTTGTCGAGACGGAACTCTACACGACCAGCCTTTGCTTCCTTGATGGCGCGGGCGATGTCCGTCGCAGGAACGACGGTTCCAGCCTTCGGGTTGGGCATCAAACCGCGCGGACCGAGCACACGACCGAGGCGTCCGACCTTGCCCATCGCATCGGGGGTGGCAATCGCCACGTCGAAATCCAACATGCCGCCTTCGATCTTCTTCAAGGATTCATCGTCGTCGGCGACCATATCCGCACCGGCTGCGCGGGCGGCGGCGGCGCCTTCACCCTGTGAAAAGACCAGGACGCGAACCGTCTTGCCAAGTCCGTTCGGGAGAACCACAACGTCGCGGAGCTGTTGATCAGCCTGACGTGAGTCAAGTGTGGTGCGCAGGTGAACTTCGATGGTCGAATCGAATTTAGTGATGGAAGTTTCCTTCGCCAGCGCAACGGCTTCCGCAGCCGAGTAGATTTTTTCGATATCAACTTTGGCGAGAGCCGCCGTGTATTTTTTTCCGTGTTTAGCCATTTTATCCTCCGTGGTGCAAGCGGACAGCCGTAGCCATCCTCCCACAAAATTAGTCTGTGACCACAATACCCATCGAGCGGGCGGTGCCTTCGATCTGCTTCATCGCGCCTTCGATGTCGATGGCGTTCAGATCCTTCATCTTCAACTCGGCGATTTCCTTCACCTGGGCGCGGCTCACCTTGCCGACCTTGTCCTTGTTCGGAACGCCAGAGCCTTTTTCGACCTTTGCAGCCTTGCGCAATAAAACAGCCGCGGGAGAAGTGCGGAGAACGAAGTTGAACGAGCCGTCGGTGTAGATGGTGATTTCCGCCGGAAGAACCTCGCCCTGGCGGTTGGATGTGCGGGCGTTATATTCCTTGCAGAATGCCATGATGTTGATGCCATGGCTCGCCAGCGCGGGGCCAACAGGAGGAGCAGGGTTTGCCTTGCCAGCCTCAAGTTGAAGACGTACGATTGCCTTTAATTTCTTTGCCATTTTTTACTCCTTCGTGGTTTTAGCGGGTCATTTTGGGAGACCCTCCCACCAAATCAGCGATCAGGTATCAGTTTTTGATACTGGTCACTGCTAACTGGTTATGCCTTCTCGACCTGCAAAAAGTCCAACTCCACAGGTGTTTCGCGTCCAAAGAAGCTGACCATCACCCGCACCTTGGTGCGTTCCATATCGATCTCGGCGACCACGCCGCGAAAGTCGTTGAACGGGCCATCCACGATGCGCACGCGCTCGCCAACCTTGAACGACACCTTGACCGTGGGGGCTTCGGCTTCCATCCGCTTGACGATCTGCGCCACTTCTTCAGGGCGCAACGGAGTGGGGCTGTTTCCCATTCCAACGAAGCCGGTCACACCGGGCGTATTGCGGACCACGTACCAGGACTCTTCCGACAGGGCGAGGTTGACAAGCACATAGCCCGGAAAGATGTGACGTTCCACTTTGCGGCGTTTACCATCCTTGACCTCGATCTCCTCCTGGGTTGGGATGACCACATCGAAGATTTGGTCTTTCATGCCCATTGTTTCGATGCGCTGTTCAAGGTTGTGACGCACCTTGTTCTCGTAACCCGAATAGCAGTGGATTACATACCAGGCAGGCCCCTCGACGGTGGTTTCGACGGGAGGCAGGTCGGATGGGATTTGCGTCTCGGAGCGCGCAGCAACCTTCGCATCCGAATCGGAAGAAACGGCATGTTCCGCCTCTACGGGAGCAGCCTGCTCCGCAGACGAATCATCCGTTGGTTCCTGCTCGAACTGCTCTTGCGGTTCCGGTAAATCCATCATTTCCTCAATTCAAACCTAAATCCCAAGCACGAGATTGATCAACTCGCTCGAGAGAAAATCAACGCCTGCAAGAAAAATGCCCACGACGAGCATCACCAGCAGGACAAGTCCCGTAAGGCGTTTGGCTTCGGGCCAGGTGGGCCAGTTCACTTTACGAAGCTCACCCGTCGTCTCACGGATATAACGCTGAATTGCGTTTTCGCTGTTCCTGACTTTCTTTTCCTTCTCAGCCAAGGCAATTACTCCATTCTGTAATTTACGGCTAAAACGCCGCACAAAAGCGGCGTTTGCCTCAGGCAGGCCAGGTAGGAATCGAACCCACAACCGCTCGTTTTGGAGACGAGTGCTCTGCCAATTGAGCCACTGGCCTAGGTTAGGGCGGGTCTTACCCGCCCATTATAAACTACTTGGTCTCGCGATGCGGTGTGTGCTTGCGGCAACGCGAACAATATTTCTTAAACTCCAACCGATTGGGGTCGTTGCGGCGATTCTTTTCGGTGGTGTAATTGCGCTCCTTGCATTCGCTGCACTGCAGAGTAATGACGGGGCGAATATCTTTCTTCTTGGAAGCCATCTTGCGAACCTAACTTTCTATTCGATGATCTTGGTGACGACACCCGCGCCGACGGTCAGACCGCCTTCGCGAATGGCGAACTTCGAACCCTGTTCAAGCGCCACAGGCACAATCAACTCAACCGTCAGGTTGACGTTGTCTCCGGGCATCACCATCTC
>CAILWD010000247.1 GCA_903837815.1 uncultured Chloroflexota bacterium
GGCAACCCGCATTCTTCGTGAGGAACACACGCTGGAACTCGATGGAAAATCGCGGCTGACATACGACAAGTTGCTGATTGCGGTTGGCGCCAGTGCCCTGCCGATGAACATCCCCAACTCGAATTTGGAAGGCGTGGTCAAACTCGATCATTTTGCCGACGCCAACAACATCCTCAACCTCGCGAAACGCGGAAAAACCGCGGTGGTTGTCGGTGGCGGCATCACCGCCCTCGAATTGACCGAAGGGCTGCTCGCGCGCGGCATGAAGGTTCATTATCTTTTGCGTGGTGACCGCTATTGGAGCAGCGTTCTCGATGAGGGCGAATCCAAAACCGTGCTGGGACATTTGCAGGCAGAAGGGGTGGAGTTGCATTTCCATGCCGCGTTGAAGGAAATCGTCGGTAAAAAGAATCGCGTGGCGGCGGTTCAACTGGGGAACGGGCAGACGATGAAATGCGATTTGCTGGCGTACGCCATCGGTATTCGTCCGCGCCTTGAACTGGTTCAGGACATCGGGCTGAATCTCGACCGGGGCATTTTGGCGGATGAGCATTTGCAGACCAACGATCCTGACATTTTCGCGGCGGGCGACGTGGCGCAGGTCTTCGATCCGCTTTCGGGGCGGTCTGTGCTCGATAGTCTTTGGAATCCAGCCCGGGAGCAGGGTCGCGTGGCGGGGATGAATATGGCGGGGCGCAAATCCGCATACTTGAAATCGCCGCCGTTCAACGTCACCCGCCTCGCAGGTCTGACCACCACCATCATCGGCGCAGTGGGACATGGACATGACGAAGACATCGTCGGCATTGCGCGAGGCGACAGCGAGACCTGGCGCAGCCTGCCCGATGTGATGGTGGCGCAAAGCGGATTCGAGGTCAACCGCCTGCGGCTGATTCTTGGCGAAGAAAAACTGCTCGGCGCGGTGGTGATGGGTGACCAAACCCTCTCGCTGCCCCTGCAAAAGTTGATTGCGCACGGCGCGGATATTTCCTCCATCCGCGAGAAATTGCTGACCCCAAACGCGCCCATCGCCGACCTCGTCGCAGATTTTTGGGTGAGGTGGCGAAAACAGGCGGCGTTGTAGTCATTTGAAAATTGTTCCGTGCTGAGCGTAGTCGAAGCACGATTGTACGAAAGCCTTTCGACTGCGCCGCTGTCGCGGCTTCGCTCAAGGCGAAAAGTTTCAACAACAGGAGAATGCATCATGCTTCGTGGCGGAAAAGAACTCTGGCTGGCGGTTTTGGCGGGGATTTTGATTACAGGTATGTACGGTGCGGTGGTCGTGTTCACGCGGAGAATTCCTGCGGCGGGCGAGTTATTCGGTCACCTGCTTGGAATCTTCGGCTTCCTTCTGATGTTGATGACCGAGACTTTGTACAGCCTGCGCAAGCGGACTCGCAGCGCCAGATGGGGCAGGCTGTCTGTATGGCTGCAATTCCACATTTTCACAGGGTTGGTCGGCCCATACATGGTTTTGCTCCACACCTCATGGAAATTCAACGGCATTGCGGGTGTGACCAC
>CAILWD010000248.1 GCA_903837815.1 uncultured Chloroflexota bacterium
GTCGCCCATTCGTTTTCGAGGACATCCGCCAGCAGGAAACGGCTTAGGGCAACCAGGTGCTCGCGGGCATGCGCGATAAAAATCCCATTGACCCAGCCGCGCACACGGCGGTTCTCCCACGCCGCTTCGTTCATGGATTTCAAGTCGGCGATGGCTTTCAGGCGCGTCTGCTCGAAGTGGTCGAGCAGTTGCGTTTCACCCCAGGTTTTGTATTTTTCCACCGCCGCCGCGTTGAAGACATCGAAGTCATATTTCTTGCGCTCATACTCGCGTCCCTCGGCAATGGCAAGGATGATTCCCATTCCCTCCTCCCACCATGCCAGGATATGTGCCAGCATGTCGCGGAAGCGCTCATAGCCTTGTTCGGTCACCCGCCTTTGTCCTTCTTCAGCGGGCAGGCGGTTGAAGCGTTCGACATAGGTTCCCCATTCGAATTCCAAAAAATCCAATGTGCGTTGTTTGAAGTTCTTCATCTCACTCTCCTTGTTTCGGACGGAGTTTTACGACAACCACGACATGATACCCGACTTTTTCACTGACAGGCGTCCTCCGCAAAAAAAACTTGCTCCCGAAAGCAGGGTCGCCATCGAGAGCAAATTAAAACTTTGAGACGTGTGTCGCAGCGGTTGATCAATTGCCCAGGGTAATTTTGTACCAGACAAATCTTGCGAAATCCTGCCAGCGATTGGCGAGTCGGATTCCGCTTGGCGGGACGGTCAACGGCGAGATTTGAGATTGGTCGTAGTTCGGGGGGATATTGAAGTCGGGCAGGGGCGGCGGCACATTCAAGTCGATCAAGGGCATGTATGCAATTGTCCACGAGTAGGGGCCGGTGGAAACGCCGTCCACAAAAATCTCGGGAAGGGTGATAACGATATTCGTATTATATTTCGGGTCGAGCGCCCACTTGCACTTCCCATCCACCAACTTTATTACTGGATATCCAAAGTAGCCGAAAACCGCCGTGGAGGAGGTATTGATGGGTTCGCCGAGGTTGGATTCAATGTGTCCCGGAGGCAGTTCCAGGCCTTCGGCATTTTTCAACTTCAGGGCCATGGTGTCGAACTTGATGATATGGTTGTTGAGATTTGTATAATTGAGCGGCGAAGTCACTGTCAGCAGGAAAAGTAATTCCTCACGCGCCGCAATTGAATCGAGCGCGATGCGTGCCTGGGAATTAAAATCGAAGACGGTGTTTCTCTCGTTTAGCGCATCGCCAAGGGATACTGCCTGGAGGAGTTCAGGGCTGATAAAAGTGATGACGATTTCCGCTTCGGTCGAATCGCTAAATTTTATCTTTTGAATATCCGACCAGCGTTCCGTCTCTTTGACAAGATGACGAAAAGCAGCGTAACGCGCGCCTTGAATCTGACCGGCGGAGGGCGGGCTTGGCGGCGTAACTTCAGGAGCAGGCGGCGGCGTATTGACCGGGTCTGCGGTATTGGTCGGTTGAGGTATTGGCGTTGGAGGATGGGCAAATTCGAAAATTATATTTGGCTCGCGCAACGGCTCTGCCTTATATATATTCGCGGCAACCGTCTCAGCGGTACATGCGGCAGACGGGTTGGTGGCAGAAAAAGTGTCACACCCGCTCATACATAGCACAGGCGCAAACAAAACAAAAAGAAAACAATATCGCGAAGACAGAAAACGCTTACTCATTTTTCCACCTTTCCATGTCATTCAATTCCTTTACACAGTCTTTTAGATTGTACAACGAAACAAACGAAAATTTCACCCTCTCGACGCATGTTCCTCCCGCACGGTTGACAGCCAGGCGGAGTGTCGCCACTCCAACATAAAAAATCCAAGCAGGATAATGAACAGGAAGGCAAAAATAATCGCTGCCGGTGGCCACGCCCACAAGCCAATGAAAACGATCCACGCATACGGATATTGCTTGATATACAGGCGGGGAATGCCGAGGATGAAGCGATTTAGGAAAGTTTTCATGGTTTGATTATACAATCAAAAAGGCCGTATCCTTGCGGACAATTACTTAGTCTAATCCAACTTCCACGTCACCATCGCCAGTTTTACTTCGCCGATGACCCGCGTGATCTTGATCTCACGCAGACAGGCTTCTGTTCAGGACATGAAAATTCCTCTGTGACACCAGCAATGCATCCATCTACTGAACCTGTCAGAGAATTCACGACTTTACAAAAAAGGCTCTTTAGGATTTGCCGTGATTTGTA
>CAILWD010000249.1 GCA_903837815.1 uncultured Chloroflexota bacterium
GTATTGAGTCAGGTCGTTGGTGCCGATGGAGAAGAAATCAATTTCGGGGGCGAAGATGTCTGCCATCAGCGCGGCGGAAGGCACTTCGATCATGATTCCGATTTGGACGGGAGGAAGGTTCAACTCGCGGCACAGTTCTTCGATGATGGCGCGGGCTTTTCGCAGTTCGGCAATGTCGCTGACCATCGGGAACATGATTTTCAAATTTCCAGAGGGCGCGGCGCGGAGGATGGCGCGCAGTTGTTCGCGGAAAAGTTCGGGACGGTTGAGGCACAAACGAATTCCGCGCTCACCGAGGAAGGGATTCAACTCAGGTTTGAGGTGAATGTACGGCAGGGGTTTGTCGCCGCCGATGTCCAACGTGCGGACGATGACGGGCAGAGTCTTCATTGTTTCGGCGACAGCGTTATACACGGCAAATTGTTCATCTTCCGTCGGCGCGGTGGTGCGTTCGAGGAAAAGGAACTCGGTGCGGAGCAGACCAATTCCGTCCGCGCCCATGTGCAGGGCTTCGGCGGCGTCTGCAACCGAACCCGCATTCGCGGTCACATCCACGCGCACGCCGTCGAGAGAAATCGCGGGCTGCGAAGCCTGCTCCTGAGCGAAGCGGCGGTATTCCAGCCAGCGGCGTTGGGTGATCTTCGCGCGTTCCAAAATATCCGCCGCAGGGTTGACGGTGAGCGTCCCATCGTTGCCGTTCAAAATGACGGGCGTCTTTTCCTCCAGCGCCAGCATGGACTCGTCCACGCCAACGATGGCGGGAAGCCCAAGCGCGCGGGCAAGGATGGCAATGTGCGAGGTCGGTCCGCCTTCGACAATGCCGAAGCCGAGGACAAATTCAGGATCAAATGAAGCGGTATCCGACGGGGAAAGTTCACGCGCCAAAACAATGACAGGGGTCTTGGGCTTGCAGCCCTTTTCGGTCACGCCCAGCATCAGGCGCAAAACGCGCCGCCCGACATCGCGCATATCGTCGGCGCGGGCAGCCAACAGCGGATCGTCCAGCGCGGCAATCGAAGCGGCTTGTTCGTCAATCGCCGCCTTCCACGCCTTGGCAGGATTCAATCCTGTTTCGACGCGAGCCAGAACCGCCTGCATTAATTCGGGGTCGTCGAGCAATTCGGAATGCGCCTCGAAGATGGCGGCTTCGGCTCCCAACTTTTTCTCGGTCATCTGCTGGTGAAGTTCGGCAAGTTGGGCTTTGGCGCGGGAGAGCGCTTCATCCAAACCAAGAAGGGTTTCGACGTCATCAACATCGAGTTCGGTTTTCCTGAAATGGAATACGGGACCGACTGCGATTCCGGGCGCGGCTCCCACCCCTTTGATGACGCCTGCTTCGGGAGCCTCGTCCACTTTTTGGGGGTCGATCTTGACGGGGATGGTTTTGGATTCATCGTGCGAGAGGTCATCGCCCAACCCCGCGCGGATGGCTGATTCGATTTCAGCGATAGCCTTTTCCTCGTCCACGCCGTTGACCTGCAACGTGATTTCGCTGCCACGCGCCGCGCCCAACGTCAACACCGAGACCATCGACTTGGCATTCACCCGCTTGCTTTTGTGTTGGAGATGAACCTCCGATTTGAATTGTTTTGCCAGATTGACCAGCACCTTCGCGGGGCGGGCGTGCAAGCCAGTCTGATTTTGGATGACGATCTCGATTTGTTTCATGGCAGGCTCTGTCAGTTCTGCAGTGTGTCATTGCGAGGGCGTTCTTCCCGAAGCAATCTCTATATTTTAGAGCGAAGACTGCTCACCTGCACTGCGCCGCAGTGCGGTGCAAGTGTCGTTCCTCGCAGTGACAATCATTGCGAAGGATGGAATTATTGGGAAGCTTCTTTTTCTCCCAAATGCTTCACGACCACATCGGGGTCGGTTGTTTTCAAAAGTTCGGCGAGGGTTTTTTCGTTGTCCACCGCGTCCGCCAGGTTAGACAGGACTTCGACATGCTCATCCGACGAGGCGGCAATGCCGATGACCATGAAGACCTTTTCGCCTTCGTCCCATTCCACGCCATCCTTCAATTGCAGGACGGAAATACCCGTCTTCAAAATATGCTCGCGGTTCTCGAAAATTCCGTGCGGAATGGCAATCCCATTCCCCAGGCTGGTGGACATGGATTGTTCGCGAGCCAGCATCCCATCGACATATTGGGGCAGGACGCAGCCAGAACTCACCAATAGTTCCCCTGCCTTGCGGATGGCGTCAATTTTGTCTGTGGCGGTTGCTTGAAGGGATATTCGGTCTTTGGAAAGAATGGGCATTTTCATCACCTGTTGGTTAATCTCCCCGCATGAGACAGGAAGTCACAATCAAACCTTCCGACAGGGGTTTGCTGGGACGTCCGTCACCAACGACGAGGGACGGTTGTGTTATGCAATTGCTTACAGTTCAGTCGAAACGATTTCGGTTTTCTCGACCAGCGCCTTGATCAGCTTGTCGAAAATTGGATCATTCAAAAAGTGATTGAACGCCAGCACCACCGCATTGGGCGCTTTCGCGCGGGCGGTCCTGGCAAGTCCCTTGTGGACGATCACCAACTGGGCGTCGGCGGGGATTTCACGGGCGGGCTTGTGGAAGACAACCACGTCCGTAATTTGAGCGGCTTTCAATTTTTTCTTGAGAGAGTTCACACTCATCAGGCTGGAGCCCATGCCTGCTTCACAGGCAAAGATGATGGTCTTGACTTGAGCGGCGGAAATTGAC
>CAILWD010000250.1 GCA_903837815.1 uncultured Chloroflexota bacterium
CTCGTCATAATATCCAACCACCTCGAACAATTGTTATTCCGATTGCCGAAGCCGAAGAAACAATCCTGTCTCGCATGAAACCCAAATGCCGCTACAACATCCGCCTTGCCGAGAAAAAAGGCGTGACCGTCCGCGCATGGGACGACATCCCCGCCTTCCATGAAATGATGACTGTCACAGGCGGACGCGACAACTTCGGCGTGCATTCTCTGGAATACTATCAACGCGCCTACGAATTGTTCCATCCCAAAGGGACTTGTGAACTCCTTGTCGCCGAATACGAGGGCAAACCGCTCGCCTCGCTGATGGTCTTTGCCAACGGGAAACGCGCCTGGTACGTCTACGGCGCATCCAACGACCACGAGCGCAACCGAATGCCGACCTACCTCCTGCAATGGGAAGCCATCCGCTGGGCAAAAACACGGGGTTGCGAGGAGTACGATCTGTGGGGCATCCCCGACGAAAACGAAGAAACCCTCGAAGCGGAGTTTGAATCTCGTCACGATGGTTTATGGGGAGTCTATCGCTTCAAACGCGGCTTTGGCGGCGAAGTCAAACGCGCAGCCCAAGCATTGGACAGAGTTTATAATCCGCTGTTGTACTGGCTTTATACGAAGTATATTGGGAATCGGGAATAGTGACTCGAAATGGAGAATGCTCATGCCCGAATACAACCTTTTCAATCCCGGACCGAAACAATACGAATCGCTCGATGAATTGTTCGACGCGATGAAGCGCATGACCGACGATCCGCTGGCGAATGCGGGGACGAATATCGTCATCAGCCGTGGAAACCCGAACGCAAAATTGTTGATTGTCGGCGAGGCGCCGGGTCCAGAGGAAAATATCAAGGGCAAACCATTTGTCGGGAAGGCGGGACAGATGCTCGACAAGATTCTACAGGCTGCAAACTTCGACCCAGAAGTGGATGTTTTCATCACCAACTCAGTCTTCCGCCTCCCGCCCGGTGACGATGGCAAAGCCTTCCGCAAGCCCGCCGACGCCGAGATCGATTTTTACCGCCCCTTCGTTTTGGAAATTATCCGCCTTGCCAACCCAAAAATCATGCTGCTGACTGGCAACGTGGCGTGCTATTCAATCCTTCGCAAAACTGGGATCACCACCCTGCGTGGCAAGTGGACAGAATCCCACGGGTGCTGGATCATGCCAATCTACCATCCCTCGTACCTGCTGCGGAATCCGTCCCGCGAGCCTGGCTCTCCCAAAGCCCAAATGTGGGACGACATTCGTGAAGTCCGCAGGAAATATGATGAGTTGCTGAAACTGGAATAGACTGCGGGAAGGGCGGATATAATTTCGGCATGTCTTCCTTTCTGAAATCCAAGCCGTTCCGCCTTTTTCTTTTCGCCTTTTTACTTTTTACCGCTCTTCTCTTTTACCTCTTTTACGACCTTCCCTCCATTGAAGACATTCCACAGGGACTGAACCAGCCGAGCGTCAAAATCACCGACCGCAGCGGACGCCTGCTCTATGAACTTCTCCCCGCTGAGGGCGGGCGCAACGCCGCGTTATCTGCCGCCAGCCTGCCGCAATGCGTTAAAGACGCCACTGTCTCCGTCGAGGATAAAACCTTCTACCAAAACCCCGGCGTGGATTTGGCAGGAATCGTCCGCGCCGTGTGGATTAATTTGCGCGGCGGCGAGACGCTTTCGGGCGGCAGCACCATCACCCAGCAGGTGGCGCGCACTTTGCTCCTCGCGGACGAAAAATCGGAGCGTACCATCCGCCGCAAACTGCGCGAGATGGTTCTGGCTTGGCAACTGACCCGCGCCTACTCGAAGGATGAAATCCTCGCGCTGTACCTGAATCAAATTTATTACGGCGGCATGGCATACGGAATCGAAGCCGCCTCGCAGACTTATTTTGGCAAGCCCGCCGCCGATTTGCTCCTGCCTGAATGCGCCCTGCTCGCCGGTCTGCCGCAAAGCCCCGGAATTTATAACCCGTTCACCAACCCCGATCTGGCGCTGGAACGTCAGCGGGTGGTACTTGGGTTGATGGAAAAGAACGGGTTCATCACCCCAGCCCAAAGGTTGGAAGCGGAAGCCGCGCCGCTCAGTTACAATCCCGCGCCTTATCCCATCGAAGCGCCGCATTTCGTCTGGATGGTGAAGAATCAACTCGACGGTCTTTTTGAATCGGGGCAGTTGAAGCCAGCCCAAAGTTTGGTCGTCCGCACCACGCTCGACCTTGACCTGCAATCCCTCGCCGAGGGAATCATTCGCAGGCGTATCGACGAGTTCAAGCCCCTGCCCGGTCAACTTAATCACAATGTCAACAATGCCGCGCTCGTTTCGCTCCATCCTCAGACGGGCGAAGTCCTTGTCCTCGTGGGCAGCGCGGACTATTTCGACGCTTCGATTTTCGGCGCGTTGAACATGGCGACTTCGCCGCGTCAATCGGGTTCGGCGTTCAAGCCCATCATTTACGCCGCCGCCTTCGACTCGAATCAAGCCCAGCCAATGACCGCCGCCGCGACCCTGCTTGATGTGGAGCAAACTTTTTTCACCAAAGATAACCAGCCCTACCAGCCGCGCAATTACGACGCCAGGGAACATGGTTTTGTGAGCGCGCGCGAGGCGTTGGCTTCTTCGTTGAACATCCCCGCTGTGCTAACGCTGCAAACCGTCGGCGTCGAAACAGCGGTGACGCTTGCCAATCGCCTTGGCATTGCCTTGGATGAACCGCGCAATTACGATCTTTCGCTGGCGCTCGGCGGCGGACGCATGAGCCTGTTTGAACTTTCGCTGGCGTACGCGGCTTTGGCAAACGGCGGTAAATTCGCGGGCGCAGAAATCCTGCTCGATGTCCGCGACGCCGACGGAAATCTTTTGTACCAGTCAGCGCCGAAGCCCGCCCGGCAAATCATCGACCCGCGTGTGGCGTGGCTCATCTCCGACATCCTCAGCGATGACCGCGCTCGTCAGACGGGTTTCGGTTTGAACAGCGTTTTGAAAATCGACCGCGCCGCCGCCGTCAAAACGGGAACCACCACCAACTTCCACGACAACTGGACGATTGGCTACACTCCCGATTTGCTCGTCGGCGTGTGGGTGGGCAACAGCAATTATCAAGCCATGCGCGAGGTCACGGGCTTGACGGGCGCGGCTCCCATTTGGGCGGAGGTCATGCGCTCGGCTTTGAAGGGCCGCGCCGACCAAGCCTTATCCCAACCTGACGGCTTGATTCAACTTGAGGTTTGCGCCCTTTCGGGTCTGCTGCCCACGCCCGCCTGCCCGCACACGAAAACCGAATGGTTCATTGCTGGCACACAGCCCACCGCGCCCGATACCTTTTATCAATTCTCCGAAACGGGGGAAGTCGTTTTGAACCTGCCGCTCGAAGCGCAGGCTTGGGCGAAATCTCAGGGCTTGCCTTTGTTGGCTGACGTGGGGGATTCTGGCGGACTGATTCTGACTTCGCCCACCGACAACGCAACTTACAAAATCATCCCCGACCTGAGCCTGACAGCCCAACAACTCGCCTTGTCCACGCTGACAACTTCAGACTTCGCGCAAGTGACCTTCTTCGCAGATGGCTCGCCGCTGGAGACGATTCTCACGCCGCCCTACCAGTCCTGGTGGACGCTTTCGGTTGGGGTTCATCAATTTTGGGCGGAGGGAATCAATGCAAACGGAGAGACGGTCAAAAGCAATGCGGTCACGGTCACAGTGGTGAAGTAGCTTTTCGGGCTTTTAAATTACATAATGGTATGAGTTTTTAGTCGAGGATTCGGTTTTGTAAATCCAACAGGTAACGATAGAAACTGTCTCTGCCTGCAAGTTCGGCGTGCGTACCGCGCTCGATGATTTGTCCGTGGTTCATGACGAGAATGCCGTCTACATTTTCGAGGCCGATCAAGCGGTGGGTGATGAGCAAAGAGGTCTTGCGCTTCATGACCTCGAACAGGGTTTCCAGCACCTGCTTTTCGGTCAGCGGATCGAGGTTTGCCGTTGGCTCGTCCAGAATCAAAATTGGCGCGTCTTTGATCAGGGCGCGCGCGATGGCGAGTCGTTGACGTTCACCGCCTGACAGCCTCAAACCCTGTTCGCCGATCATCGTCTCGTAGCCTTTCGGCAGGGACATGATGAAGTCGTGAATCTGCGCTGACTTGCAGGCGGCTTCCACTTCTTCTCGTGTGACCTTGCGGCGGGCAAAGCGCAGGTTTTCGTAAATGGATGTGTTGAAGAAATATGTATTTTGAGAGACGTACCCAATCTTCGCCCTGACTTCATCTTGATTCAGTGCCTTGAGCGATTCTCCACCGAGGGTGATTTCGCCGCTTTGATAATCCCAGAAGCGCAGCAACAGGTTGGCAATGGTGCTCTTTCCCGCCCCGCTGGGACCGACGATGGCGAGGGAGGTCGAAGTGCCTGCCCTGAGCCCGTCGAAGGGTCGAAGGTCGAAGGTCAGGTCGCGGAGGGCGGGAGTGGTTTGGGTGGGATAGGCAAAAGAGAGATTAGATAATTGGATATTAGAGACTAGTGGTTGGGTTTTACTAATTTCCATTCTCGACTCACTATTCTCTTTAATTTCTGGTTCCGTATCGACTACCTCGAACAAGCGTTTCGCCGCTTCACGGGAGGCGTTCCACATTTGGGCGGCGAGCGGCAGCGGAAGGACGGCTTCGAAGGAGGCGAGGGTCAACAAGGTCAGCGAGGCAAGCATGGGACCGGCAATCTCTCCGTTGATGACTTGCGGAATGGTGAGATATAAAACCGACCACATGCCGAGGTTGGTGAACAAAGTCCCAAGCGCGGAGTGGATGCCTGTGACCCGCGCCATGCGTCGTTGCGCATCGCCGTAGATTTCGGCGTTGGCGGCGAGCCGTGACAGGCTTTCGTCGGCGCGTCCGTAGGCGAGAAGGTCAGCCATGCCTTGAATCCCGTCCACGAGGCGGACCTGCAGTTCGCCGCGTTGGATGACCGTCTGTTGACCCGATTTGCGGCTGGTCCACTGGGCGAGGATGGGAAGGAGAAGACCGAGGCTGAGGTAAAAAATCAGGAAAGCAGGAGCAAGCGGCGGGTGGAACCATCCAAGATAGAGGGCGGTAAAAAGCCCGATGACCACCGCTGTCAACGGGGGAGAAACAACCCGAACGTAGAAATTTTCCAAAACCTCCACATCGCCGATGATGCGGGCAAGCAAATCCCCGGAGCGGAAGTTCATCAGGCGGGCGGGCGCGAGGGGTTCGAGCCTTTTGTAGAACCAGTTTCGCAGTCGGGCAAGCAGGCGGAAGGTGACGTCGTGCGAGACGAGCCTTTCGAGGTAGCGGAAGACCGCGCGGGTCAGACCGAAAAGCCGCGTGCCGACGATGGAAACGCCGAGGTCTGCGACGGAGGTGGCGATGGCGGCGGTGGAGATGAGCCAGGCGGAGGTTCCCATGAGGGCGACGCTCGCGCCGATGGTGACGGAACTCAGCAAAACAGAGAGCGCCACGCGATGCCAGTTGCCTTTGAGGAATTGAAGCAGGCGGGGGAGGATGGGGGATGGAAAATAGGGAATAGGGAATGGGGAATGGGGAAGCGACTGCTGTGGGTTGAGTGTCGCAGGTCGAGCATTAGGTTTGGGCGTTTGAACGCTTCCAACTTGTAACTCGTCACTCGTAACTTGTGATTCGTACGTCTTCACCATGCTCGCGTACAAACCGTTCTTGCCCAGCAGTTCTTTGTGCGTGCCTTGTTCGACGATTTTGCCTTCGTCGAGGACGATGATGGTATCTGCTTGGAAGATGGTGTTGAGGCGGTGGGCGATGGTGATGACTGTGCGCCCCTGCATGAGCTGGCGCGTGGATTCTTCGAGCAGGACTTCGGTTTCGGGGTCGAGGCTGGAGGTGGGTTCGTCGAGAATCAGGATCGGGGCGTCGCGGAGAAAGGCGCGGGCGAGGGCAAGACGTTGGGCTTGTCCGCTGGAGAGGCGGGCGGCGTTTTCGCCGATGATGGTTTCGTATTTTTCGGGCAGGGACTCGATGAAGTCGTGCAGGCGGGCGGCTTGGGCGGCGCTGACAATTTCCTCGTGGGTCGCGTCTGCTTTGCCGAGGCGGATATTCTCCGCGATGCTGGTGTGGAAGAGGTGCGGGCGTTGGGGAACCCAGGCTATCGAAGGATGAAGGATGAAAGATGAAGGATGAATTTCGACACGGCCTTCGGTGGGTTGGATGAAGCCGAGCAGGAGTTGGGCGAGGGTGGATTTCCCCGCGCCTGTCTTGCCGACGAGGGCGACCTGCTGTCCTTGCGAGATGGTCAGGTTGATGTTTTGCAGGGCGGGCGTGGATTCGTTGGGGTAGGTGAATGAGATATTCGATAATTGGAGAGTAGAAAACAGTGAGTCGGCTGGCGAAGTTTTACTATTCTCTACTCTCTGTTCTCTAATCTTTGTATCCAAAATTTCATAAATCCCCTTTGCCGCTGTCGTGCCATTCATCCCCGCGTGGAATCTTGCGCCGAGGGCACGGAGCGGCATGTAGAATTCAGGGGCGAGGATCAGCAGGAAAAGCGCGGGCTGGAACTCCATACGGTCGTAAAGCAGGCGGAAGCCGATTTCCACGGCGACGATGGCGGTGCTGATGGTGGCAAGCAGTTCCAGCGCCAGCGCGGAAAGGAAGGTAATCCGCAGGACGCTCAGGGTGGTGTCGCGGTATTGCTCGCTGATTTTGGCGATGTTCTTCGCCTGTCCCTTCGACTGCCCGAAGAGTTTTAGCGTGGTCAGTCCCTGCAAACTGTCGAGGAAGTGGGCGCTGAGCAGGCGCAACGTTTCGTACTGACGTTTGGTGACGACCTCCGCGCCCTTGCCGATCATAATCATGAAGAAGGGAATCAGCGGGGCGGTGAAAAGGAAGACGAAGCCGGTCAACAGGTCAATGGGGAAGACGAAGACGAGGATGGAAGTTGGGACGAGGGCGGTGACGACGAGTTGGGGCAGGTACTGGCTGAAATAGGCGTCCAGCGCTTCGATGCCTTCGACGGCGGCGGTGGTCAGTTCCCCGGTGCGCTGTCCGCGCGAGTAGGCGGGACCCAATTTGAGGATGTGGGCGAAGAGCCGTTCCCGCAGGTCGGTCTTGATTCTGACCGCGACGGCGTTGGCGGCGACCTCGTTCAGCCAGGTGAGCAAAGTCCGCCCGCCGATGGCGACGAGGATCAGGGTCAGCGGCGCGAGGACTTGGGCGAGTTCCCGCTTTTGCAGGAAAACCTGGTCGATGACGCTGCTCGTCTGCCAAGCCTGCCAGATGGTCAGCAGGCCGGCGAGGAAACCAGCAAGAATGGTCAGGGTGAGGGAAAGTCGGGTGTCACGGGTAAGGGAGAGAAGTCTGCGGTGCATGGGGGCGAGTTTACCGTTAAACGAGGGGGATGGTCAATTCACAAACTTCCACTTGCACAGCCGCCGCTCTGCCCAATCGACGGCGTAGTACATGCCGAGTCCCAGCAGGCTCATGGCGATGACGCCCGCGTACATGGCGGGATAATTGAACAGCGTACTGCCGTTGTAATAGATGTAATATCCCAGCCCGTATTTGGTGGCGAACAACTCGGTGATGTACAGCACCGCCACCGCTGTGCCGATGGATTGCCGCAACGCGGTCAAAATCGCGGGGAGGCTGGCGGGCAGGTACACAAAGCGGAACAGCGCCCGCCGTCCCGCGCCGAGGCTTCGCAGGCTTTGAATCAACTGCGGGGGGAGTCCAGCCGCCTGGTCGCGCACCAGCACCACGATTTGGAAAAATAAAATCAGGAAGATGAGGGTGATTTTCGCCACGTCCCCAATCCCCAAAAAGAGCAAAACGACGGGGACGAAGACCACTTTGGGAATTGGGTACAACACATAGATGATGGGCGAGAAGATTCTATCCAGCCGCTTCGAGCCGCCAATCAGCAAGCCGACGGGAGCTGCAACCAGCACCGAGAGTAGCATCCCTGCCGTTACGCGCCACAGACTGTAGAAAAAATGCGTGACGAGTCCGTTGCCCAGTTCTTCGATGAAGACGACGAACACGTCCCACGGGGCGGGCAGGATGTCACGTTTGACCAGCATTGCGACGATTTGCCAGGCAATGACCAATCCCACAAGCGAGAAAAGAATGTCGCGGCGCTTCATGAGCGCATTTCCTTCCGCAACAACTCGTACAACTCGCGGTATTCGGGGCTGTTGCGATGTTCCATCTCTCCCGCGTGCCCCTTCGGGTTCTCGAAAACTCGCGGCGAAGAATCGAGCAACAAAATTTTGCTCCCCAGCGCGATTGCCTCCTCGATGGCGTGGGTCACGATGACCAGCGTGAGATTTTGCTCCGCGCACAGCGAAAGGGTCAGGTGTTGCAGGTCTTCACGGGTGATGGCGTCGAGCGACGAGAACGGCTCATCCATCAAAAGCAGGTCGGGAGATAAAGCCAGCGTGCGGGCAATTGCCGTCCGCTGGCGCTGTCCGCCTGAGATTTGGGATGGATATTTCTCCGCGACTTCATTTAGCCCAAGTTTGGTCAGCCAATACTCGGCATCTTTTTCAGGCTGAAAATTTTTCGGCGTGTGCTTGCCATCTTCACCGTAAAAATCGCGGACTTGCAACCCCAGCCCCGCATTCTCGCGGACAGTTGCCCAGGGCAGCAAGCCGTAATCCTGCAAAATCAATCCCGTGCGCGGGCGCGGACGTTTGAGCGGTTCGCCGTCGATTTGGATGACACCCGCAGCCGGGAAGCGCAACCCAGCCAGCAGATAGAGCAGGGTCGTCTTGCCGCAGCCCGAAGAGCCGAGAATCGCCCACGTCTCGCCGCGTTCAACTTTCCAGTTGAAATCCTGCAAAATGGGCGCGGTATGCGGGTAGCCAAAAGAGAGGGATTGGATGTGAATCATGATGAAAAGTGACAGTCACCTCGCAGGTGACTGTCACTTGATTATAACGTCAAACAAAAAGGGTTTCCTTCGTGTTCCTTTGTGCCCTTTGTGTTTGAAAGAATTACGGCAGCAGCCCCGCATTGACCGAATCCGCGTACGAGACATCGGCGGTCAACATGCCTTTTTCCTTTGCCCAAGCCAGCGCGTCGCTCCACTCGGCTTCGGTGGGAACTCCAGCCGTGGGGAATGGCGGCACTTTGTAGGTTTCCAACAGGGGCGGCGGCACAATCTTCTGGTCGCTCAAGACGCTGGTGTATTTCTTCGCGTCGGCGTTGACCAAAGCCACAGCCTCTTCCACAGCCGCCAGAAAGCCCTTCACCGCTTCGGGGTTGGCATCGATGACTTCCTTGCGGAAGGAAAGCACGCTGAAACCGTACTCGGGATGTTTGGAATCGTCCAGCACAATTGTCGCGCCCTGCTGGACAGCCAACGCCCCAAGCGGGTCGGGCAGCGTGCCAGCGTTCAACTCGCCCGAAGCGAGCAACGCCATGCGGTCGGGGATTTTCGGCACGGCGATGGTCTTGATCTCATCCTTCGCCAGTCCTTCAGCCTGCAAAAGCCGCTCGGTCACGTACTCGATGACCGTTCCTTGCGAAACGCCAATCTCCATGCCCTTCAAGCCTTGCGCGTTGGTGATTCCGCTCTTGGCGGAGGCGATGACAAAGAAGTGTCCCGCGCCTTCCGATGGGCGCAGCGCGTAGCGAACCGCCTGCATTTGGACTTTCTCTTTGTTGAACATCATCACCGCCAGCGTCTCGTTCACC